>CAYQMZ010000425.1:6135-6919 GCA_964418725.1 uncultured Pirellulaceae bacterium | reverse complement strand
GAGCGGCTCGTTTTCTACCGTCTTTTGGATTGGAACAATTCTTGCTGATCGTGTTTGACTCAGCGGTTGAACTTCAATCTCACAGGTGGAGGACGATTTGGTTCCGCACAAGTCTGTAGAAACGCTCGATACTCATCAAAAAGCCTTAGAGGTCAATCTCGACCCGCGGCGCTACGGAACGTTTGCCGAAATTGGCGCAGGGCAGGAGGTGGTTCGTTGGTTCTTCCGCGTTGGCGGTGGGGCAGGAACGATCGCGAAGAGTATGTCTGCCTATGACATGAAGGTTAGCGATGCGATCTATGGGCATGCGTCTCGGTATGTATGTCGCGAGCGTTTGCAGTCGATGCTCGACTACGAGCATCAGTTGAATTTGGACCGACTTCGAGAACTGCGTGGAGACACCAGTACGTTCTTTGCCTTCGCCGATACAGTGTCAGCGCGCAGTTTTCGTGGCGGCAACGACTGTCACGGTTGGATGGGGATCAAGTTTCAAGCTCATCCGCGCGACGAAGACAGTCAAATCATTATTCACGTTCGGATGCTCGACCACGAGGCGGCGCTACAGCAAGAAGCACTTGGGATCGTCGGCGTAAACTTGGTCTACGGCGCTTTCGCGTTAAGCCATGAACCTGAGTTGCTAGTCAAATCACTTCTCGATGGGCTTTCTACGCAACGCATCGAGATCGACATGATCGAGCTCTCCGGAATCGCGTTTCGTCGTATCGACAATCGATTGATGAGCCTGAAGCTGGTGGAGTTGGGGCTGACCGGTGCAGCCATGTTC
>CAYQMZ010000425.1:0-6125 GCA_964418725.1 uncultured Pirellulaceae bacterium | reverse complement strand
GGACGGTGCTACAACCATCGGAGTTCTTGTACAAGAAACCAATCCTGGTGGAGCGTGGAAGTTTCCGCCCCGTCTGCAACGTCAACTTGGACATGTTGCGTTGTGCCCACGAGCAATTCTCCGTATTGCCCGAGGTGCAAGACAAAGAGGTTGCTCAAGTATTGGAAATCACAATGAGCAACCTAAAGGCCGAAGGAGAAATCGATCCGCGAGATTTCTTGGCTCGCGCCGACGCAATCGCTGCCTGTGGTCATCCGGTCCTGATATCGGATTACTTCGAGTACTATCGTCTTGGAGCCTACCTGTCGAATTTCACCACGGAGCGAATCGCAATCGTGATGGGGGCTGGCAGTCTTCGGGAGCTCTTTGATGAAAAGTATTACACGGGGCTGGACGGCGGTATTCTCGAGTCCTTTGGTCGACTCTTCAAAAACGATCTAAAGATCTACTGTTACCCGTTGATTGACGCTGAAACGGGTGAGCTGACCACGTGTCACAATCTGCAAGTCGAGCCCGGTTTGGAGAAGCTTTACGGCTATCTCGCGGACCGAGGTGGAATCAATCATCTCGACAACTACAGTCCCGACTGCCTACAGATCTTCTCACGCGAAATTTTGCGGAAGCTCAAAGTGTGCGACGACAGTTGGGAAGCAATGGTTCCTGAGTCGGTCGCGAACGTGATAAAGGATCGCAAGTACTTCAACTATCAGTGCGACCTCCAACAGCACCGATCTAGAGCGACCGGATAGTTACCGACTTCCACCAAGCGTTCGCACCAATTCGGCAAAGTCCGTTCGCGGAATTATGTGAACCGTTCACTCTGCCGTCTTCGCAAACAAAGCTTGGTGTTGGCGTGGTGTGTGATGCCGCCTAACTAGCGGTTGTCCGCTCGCTCCCGCTCCGCCATCGATTGATGTTTCTGTCGAAGTTTCTCAATCTCGTTAGGGTCGTCTGTCTTTGCTTTCTGTGGCTTTGAGCAGGCGGTAAGGCTGAGGACCGAGATCAGACAGAATGCGACTAGCAGTTTCTTCATTTGAGTTCCTTGTGGTGTGTCGCCTAGCGAGACCTTGTGAGCTTAGCGAGCTGAATAGGCCAGCGTTCCGTTGCGTGTACCCATGTCGTACCAGGCGATCGGATCGGTATCTGGACCGAACACCTGAATGCTGCCGTCACACATGGCTACGTTGACGACATCTCCCTGGTGGTAACTTGTTGGTGGTGAAATCAACTCCCACCAGCTTCCCGTCTTCCAGCATGTGGCGCCCGGAGGAGCCACGTGGTTGTACCAGTTCCTCCACATTGTGCCCTCGCTCCACGGGTATCCTCGCCATCGCCAACTTCCACTCCACGGAACGGAAGCTTGCTGCCAGTTCGCGTTGTTCGCCTGAATCGTATTGATGATTTCTAGGGCCGAATCTGACTTCAGCGAGCCGCCGTTCCAGTCGAAGCAGTCTGCGCGCGGGTCTTTGTGGGTTGCCGGATAACCTTCTCCAAGCCCGTTGGCAACTTCTGCAAAGGCAGCCGTTTTGCTGAGACCGTCGACGATTTTTCCAGGCTTTAGCGGCTGTAGACCGGCGTAGGCTTCGACTGGTCTAGGAGGTCCGAAGACGCCGTCCCATTTTCTAGTGAGCCCCACCCAGCCTCCCGCGTTGCAGTGATAGTTAGTAAAGCCCATGTCCGTGTTGGCACCTTGCTGGCTATCACTCGGGCATAGCAGCACGGACGGTTGGGTCCTCGCAAGTGCGTAGTTGTGCGTGGACCATGGGGATTCATCCAGCCGCATTTCACCGAAGAGAGAATTCTCCTCGAAGTAAGGCATCAATTGGGTGTGGGTCGAGTAGTAAGGTTCCGTGACGCCAAACGTGCCCAGGGATCCCGCCGGGAACGTCGTGCGGGCGCTTTCGTAATTCAGGAGTGCCAGAACCAGTTGGCGAATGTTGTTTTGACATTGCGATCGCCTAGCCGCTTCGCGAGCGGACTGAACCGCAGGAAGCAAAAGGGCGACCATCATCGCAATGATGGCAATGACTACCAGCAATTCCACCAGTGTGAAGCCGGACTTCCACGTACGTTGATGTCTGAACATTTATTGCTCCATCTTCTCGGGTTTATGGTTCGGGGCGAAACTCAACCGTGGGGATCCGTAAGTGCGTCACAACAATGGCCGGTAGAGCCTGGGCTGCAGTGCTCGTCAGGCAACATTCGTTCCAATCGAATCCAGCCGGCAAACCACATCGTTCAAACTGGCAGACTCTTCGCAAAGTAAAGGCTGCGTAACCGAAGTAGCGTCCGGTTCCTCCGAAAGGAAAGACGATTGCCGTTCAGTCATTGAGATCGCGGGGAAGTGAAACGCATTCGCGGTTCGCTTGGAAATCGCGCAGGCTTTGCGCGGTATGCGATCAACCAGAGAGTGCGCAGTTCGCGTTTGCGGAGGAATATGAAAGGCACGGAGCTTGCACTGGTTACGGGAAGCTTCACGGATTGCGAATAGCAATCACAAACCTCATTCGTGTGAAGCAGTCCAGTTTTGATAACAAGCCGCGAGAACGCTAATCCAAGCAACCCCTTTGTGTCGTCTTGTCGCTATCTGTTCTGATCACAGATCTTCGAATAAATGCGACAACACTTGGTGCCGCGTCTTTGACGTCTTTGTTATTGATTTACTGGATCTACGATGAAAAACAATCTTTGCTTTGTCATGCTTGTCGCAATCTTCGCGACTTTTTCTACCACGTCTTTGATCGCTTTCGGACGAGGGATCTCAGGTTGGCAGTCGTCTGCCGAAATGCTTAGTCCTGGCTTCATTGCTACGGATATTACTGAACCGCAGCTTACTGACATCGGTGTATACGACATCGCGACTGGCGATGGAATTACCTACGAGTTCATTTACGAAGTGCCGGAGGTCATGGGGGCAAGTAGCGCCTTCATGGGATCGCTCAGCGCACCGACCGGGCAAAGTGCCGGTTTGAAGTTTGACCAATGGCCGAATTCGGGGACCTATGGTGCGACGGCTTTTGGAGTTGCAGACTACACGTCCGCGGTGCCCCACGCAGTTGGCGAGGTCGCTCACGTCGTCTTTGTTGCCGACGGTACCGATCTTGGCATCTACGTGAACGGTGAATTCGCAGAGTCGCTCGCCGGCGCTTCTATTGCGTTATCCGGCATGACGGGAATCGGCCACGCCTACAATCACGGAAACGAAGGTAGCGTCGACGCCTTGGACGGAGTGATCCTTGGGGTCGCCGTTTATGATTCTGCGCTTAGCGCGGATGCCATCAGTGGGAACTTTACTGCGTTCGTACCGGAACCCGGTGCCTTTTCGATCGCTCTAGTCTTGGGGCTTTGCGGAATGTTTCAGTATCGACGGCGTGTTCGATAGTCTCGCCGTCATTGTCGCCGAGAGTCCGTCAGCCGGCTTCGAAGCTTGTCTTTGCCCACAAGTTTGAACTTGCATTCACCACGTCCCCGCCTGCGGGAGCATCATTCCATTGGAATACGTGTGTTCGCGGGAGGGTCGCTGGTGAGCACTAGCGAACTAGTGGGGAGGGTAAAACTAACTCGTTGTTCGCCCTCCCCGACACACTCGCTAAAGCTCGGTGCCGACCCTCCCACAAAATGCCATAGAACATGGAGGAGTTAGCTCGTGGGAGGGTGAAGTGACGAAGCGAGCAATCGACGTACTTGTGGGTGCAAGGGAATTTGGTTTCCGATACTCAATAGCTACAATGGAGGCTGACTAATTTGACATCCGTATTCGCGAGGGTGGCCGATGTCCGACGTTGTTCAGGAAGACCGTTCAAAGCGATGGCGAACTGCTGGCGTCCTTGCGGCGCCCACAGCACGTCAGTTTCTCGGTCGCCTAAGCACCCACGGAATCGACTGGATCACGTCGATCGAGGGCCATGAGACGCGGATCTCTGTACGGCAGTCCGATCTGGATCAAGCACTTGAGCTTCGTCCGCGATTGATATCCCGACGGCGTTCGAAAGTCGCTGAATGGCGTTATGGCGTCTGCCTGCGAATGCTCTTTTCTATTCCGGTGGGTGGATGCTTGGGGACATATGTCTGCCTATTGTTTGGATTTCAGTCGCCCACGGCCTCGACGCTTGCCGGCATCGCTTTCGCTTTGCTTGCAGAGATCTTCGCTCTGCGACTCGCCATCCAACGTCAGCAAGACGGGCTTGAATGGTGAAATTCGCCGATATCACTCGCGCGTCAAAAGGAGTGCTATCTAGACGGCGTGTCGGCGACTGTGCTCGACGAATCTAACGCGTTCGAAAGAAGCCGACGCTGGATTGCATAATTCGTTGCCGTGCTGACGCCGAGTCTGCCGGCTCTGTATCGGCTCGAAGGTCCTCGCGATTAGCTTGGCAGAATCGGCACCCCAGTTTTTCGACGTGGAATTCGACGTACTGAGCCCAGTCGGGTTCCAGCGTTCCCATCAGCCACTTGCCGACGGTGCTGCGTTTCGGACAGCTAGGGCGGTGTTCTTCCCACATTCGACTGAGCATCGATTCGTCGGCCAAGTTACCGGCGAACCGGCCTCCTAACGATTCGGCCAAGCGTTTAATCAAACGGTGTTTGACCAACGCCACCTGCTTCTCGTCGATGCCGACTAGTTGTCCGATGTCTTTGTTGCGCAACTGTGCATAGAAGAGCATCTCAACGATCTGCAAATCGCGGAATCGTTTTTCATCCTTGAGCCGCTGAATGGCTTCGCGGATTGCGCCCCACAACGCATCTTCTTGTTGCTCGCGTTCTTCGGTATTGATCGCGTATTGGCTGGAAGACAGGTCTGACGATTCAGGCTGAAAGAAATCCGCAGCGGAAGAATCCATGTTGCTGTCTTGCAGCGAACACAGGTTGATCTCGTCACGACGTCCGGTGCGGCGGAAGCAATCAACTAAACGACGTCGAAGAATAGTGAATAGGTACGTCTCAAGACTGGACTTCGTGCGAAAACGATCTAACCCTTTCAGGAAGCCAATAAACGTTTCTTGGACGATATCATCGGCCTGTGATTTGTCTCGCAATTGCGACTTGGCAAATGCGAGCAGTCGACCGTGGTAACGTCCCACGAGTTGGGTCCAGCCATCCTCGTTTCCGGATTGGATTTGCTCGATAAGGAATTGGTCGGCCCGGTTTTGCTCAGTCACGTCGTTGCTCAATGATGGTGCTGCCATACCTGGCTGCAGCACGGTGCCCAATCTGTCGTACGGTTGTTGATTTTAGTTGAACTCATTGGCTCACAGAGTTTAAGCCAAGGAGTTCGTCGTCCACATGCAGTCTTACAGCGATCGTAGTACCGCCAACGCGAAGTTCGCGGTGATTCCTACCGATGCCAGTAACAAGCAAGTCGTCGCCAGGCGGATCGGCCATACATAGTACCCTTGAGTCAGTCGATCGAAAAACCGACTTCCCATCCAGCACATTACGCAGGTTACGAAGAACGCAACGAGTGCCAGTGTCAGGGTTCTTGTAACAACTCGGCGATTGTGGCGAACCGTACCTCGAACCTCGCGGCGTAAATCCTTGAGGTTGTCTGCGGCCAAGTCCAGCTGGATTGCTTCACGCGTAAACGCGGCGATTTGATCGTTTCCAACGGACCTGTAGAACGTCTGCTCAACTCGATCGGTGATCAACCTCGAATCAGTTCTCCGTAATTCACGCATCACGCGTTTCATAGCAAAGTGACGATCCCAAGGACTCTTCAATCGCATGCTCTGAGCCAGCCGCGGCATGATGTGTTGTGCTGCCGCAAGCTCGATTGCAGATTCTGAACCGGCTACTCCGCGAACGATCACTCGATCTGTGCCCGGTTCGTTGGTTTGAAACCAATGCTGTTCAATCGAAGATGGCGACACTTCGGACCACTCCAACTCGGCAATCTCAGGCTTCCAGACCTGTTCCGCATTCAAGTTCGCGGATGCCGACTGAACTTGTTTTACATCTTGATGGGCTGTCGGAGCATCGGAGTGAGAATGTTCCCCACCGATTGCCGTTCCAGTCGAAGCCAATCCTACGAGTACCAGCAAAGCGATTGCCGGAGACATGAGGAGCGGTCGCTGTGACTTCGTGACGTGTGTGGACGAAAAAGATGACATCAATGTTCCTCCTTATAC
>CAYQMZ010000424.1:3057-6921 GCA_964418725.1 uncultured Pirellulaceae bacterium | reverse complement strand
CATCAATCTGCGTCAGATACTCGCCCACTTCTGTGTGCATCTTCCCGTTACCGGAGAACCCCAGATTCACGACTGGCATATCGAAGCGGCGGCCCAAGATCGCGGGATGCGCCATACCGGGTCGACTTGCACAGGCGCCGTGAGTAATACTGGTTCCGTAAAAGACGATGGGCTTGGTTCGAGGCGCGACGGTTTCGAATTTGCTGCCTGGCGGCACGCCGATGCTGAGGAAGTCGACACCGTTGTACAAAGGCAAATAGGCCGCGAATTCTCGCAATCCCGGCTTCAGTCCGCTGACGAGCTGAGTCTTGACTTCTTGCGACGACGGTCTTGTCACTTGAACCCATCGCCATTTGCCAGCCTCGTCTCTCGCGTAAAGGTCGACACCGCTAACGCCTGTTGCTGGCATGTGAGACATCGCCAGATTCGCATTCATGAGTTTGTAGTGGACATGAATGGCTGGCGCGTCCGTCTTAAAGCGAACCATCATGCCCGCGGAATGACGGCTAAGGCTCCAAACGGCTTTCGTGACTCTGCCTTCGGCTGCGCTAGGGAGGCGATCAAACCATCGTTTGCGCTCCGCATTGGGCAAGATGCGTCCTTCGATCCCCCAAGTAGTCACATCGTGCCACGATAATCCGTCGTCGGCCTTCTTTCGCTCGGCCATTTCCGGATCGAGCGTTCCGATCCGACTTGCCGACTTTTTGATTGGTGTTGATGTCTTCTGACCGGCAGCCGGAGACCCCCAGGCGAAGCAGATCAGCAGAAACAGCAGGGTTGTTGTCTTCATCTTGCACTTGCACCTATGTACTGTTGCCCTCGACGCGCCCGGTCTCGTTTTTTTGTTGTCCGCCACTGGCGAGCTCACATTGACTCGGATGGTTGAAGCATACCTGAACTCCACTTGACGTTCACGCGGCGCAATCGAATTCGGCTGCCGACTAAGCGGCACAGGGCCTTGAGCAGAGGCTACGTGCCAAATGCATCAATGGAAGCAGCATCCCCAGCAATACAACACCAGCGTGTGGTTCAGGGACAGCATTTGACGTAGCCAGTTCAGGCGTCCATGCTGCTCGGAAACCGACGAAATCGGCCAAATCAACCTTGCCATTGAAATCATAATCGCCCTGCGCGTGAACTGTGGCGTCGGAATTCATACTGTTCACAAGGATGAAGAAGTCCGAGAGATCAACCTGACCGTCTTCATTGAAGTCGCCTGCATCGGGATAGATGCTGCCATGAAGAAGCCGTACGTCGTCGATCCCGTACCCCACAGACTCTCTGCCGGACGATGACGCAATCGCGACGTTGGTCAGCCCTTTGTGGTGCGGCACTTCGACCATTAGAAGATCTCCCGCAACCTCTTCCGAGATCAGGACCGTATTGGTTAGTCGACGGATGCTGGTAGGAGCTGAACTAATGGAAATCGTGGTCCAAGGCTTGTCGCCTATTGACTCTTCCGTTGTAGCGATCAATTCACCGTCCAGCCGCAAGTCGATCGAAAGACACGGCCCTATTTGCCCGGAACAAGGAAGGGGATCGCCTGCAGGATCCAGCGGATCATTGGCCGTTAAAGCCAGTCCAACGGAAATTCCTGTTCGAGTGGACAGCAATGGCAGTCCATCGCCAGAAAGGAGAGTCGATCGGAACAGATCACCCCATGTGTTTTCGGTCAGGTCGTCCACTGATTCAACCAACGGATCGTCAGGTGAGATCACGCTGAGGCTAACCGCCGCTGTTGGCACTTCGACTTGGTTTCGGAGCTTCAGCTTCAGGCGGAACAGGTCTGCGTCTTTATCGTGCAGTCGTGGATCGACGAACAGGACCGCACCGTCTGTCGCTTCTAAACTTTGCCCCAACCTTAGGTAGCCTGAGGTTTCGCCGTTTGATCCAATAACGGTACCTCCTTCAGGTCTTATCTGGGCATCGCCAAATAGCCGAACGAATTCGAGACCGGGGTCGTCAAAATCCACTACGAAGCCGCCATTGGGCGACGCCAATACGGGATATGCAATTGCAGCGAACGTGATGGAACGAATGAGCAACCGAAACATTGGATACCTGGAAGCGTTGAGGCAGGTTTCAGCGTACCTGAATTCCAGGTTGCGGTCGCGTCCGGTCAGGTGCCGAAAGCCGCAGACAGAATCAAGAAGTCAGAGAATCCAACCACTCCATCCAGATCCAAGTCACCGTCAATGGGCTCGTCTTCTTGTTCCATGCCGAAGTTCTGTGACAGAATTAAGAAATCTGCAAAATCGACGCCGCCATCATCATTGATGTCCGCCAATATGCCTTCTACCACAAAGTCGGCGTCGAGCAACGCGCTCCACTCATTGCCAACTAGGGAACGTGCTTTGACAGACGTTGATCGATTCAACTCGATCGGATCCACGAATGGCAGGCCCGCGGCGGAACCATCTTCCGCACGGGGATCGGATCCATCCAGCGTGTAGTAGATATTCGGCAACGCGACACTTGTCTTTTGTAAAGTCAGCTCCACCTGAATCAACATGTCGGAACTCGTCGCACTCTGGTTGAGTCCATGAATTGCCAGCAAGTTGTCGCCTGATTGCAGCAGGCCTTTGAAATCTGTCAGATCAAAGGTCACCGGACCGCTTAGCACGACAGAGTCCGGGCGATCGTCACCAGTCGATCTGGAATTCCAACGAGCTACTGATGGGGCGAAGTTGTCGTTACCGCCTTGGTCGACGTCGATGGCCTGACCGTTCAGATACGCAACGAACCCATCGTCGAAAATCATGTTAAGCTGCAACCGATCGTATTCTGCCGGGTCCCCATCTAGTTCAAATTCAAAGCGTGTATAGACAGAAGATCGATTTTCATTCCATTGGGCGTTCAAATCGGTTCCCAGCCGATCACGATACGCACCGTTGGCTGAATTCTCGTAGCCGACGCCGTTCGTGCCGTCGGTCCAGCCTGCTGTTTCAAACTCTGGCTCGTACCAAAACGGTCCAGCTCCAGACTCAAGAGAAGCGTCCGCTGGGACAAACGCCTGCACCGCAGAATCTGGCCCGATCAACTCAATCGACTCTGTCACAGTCTGTTGAGCCTCTCCAACGGCAAAGCCAATCGAAGCATTGGACTCCAGCTGGCCCCCGTGCTGTGGCTCACCGTTGACTGTAAATTCGGGAGTCGTTGCCGCCGGCACCCAACCGATCGACTGCAGTTGGTCATAGATGAAGTCGGAGCGAAACGGAAAGTTCTGCGTGCGAAGCCTTTCGTGCTCTGGCAGCCAATGATCGTCACGCGTGTAGAGTTCGATATCGTTGCCGCGTCGATGCACGTCTCGTCGATAGTCGCCCCATCTGGCGGACTCGGCAACGATGGCGTTATTCAGCTCCGCTACGCGCGCATCCCACCGCTCACGAACGCTTGCCGGTGTGAGGGCCCCGTTGTTTCGAAAGTGTTTTTGCACCCGATCACCAAAACGCAGGACGAATTCAGGGAAACGCAGGAGCTCGTCACGAATTTGCATAGGATCCACCAACTGACTAGGTGGTCGCGCCGTGCGTCCTTCCAATATCCGTTCGCTGTCCCACGCATAGATCCGCCACTTGCCATTGCCAGAACCACCGCCGGCAGCCCGCCAATTGCCTTCCAGTTTGATGTCTTCGTTGCCACCGTAGGCTTGAGCGAGCGTCCAATCGATGAAGTTGTCCACGTCCAGCACTTCTTCAACTTCGGCCCAGTCTTCCGTGCTACGGACAATGTTCCGCATGCGGTTGTAAGAGGCTCTTGTTCCGTCGATCAGCGACGTGCCGTTGTACGCGTCATAGTCATCGGACGAACCGCCGTGATACTCGGCATAATGAGCTGAGTCTGGCCGCTCGTGCACATTGTAGA
>CAYQMZ010000424.1:0-3047 GCA_964418725.1 uncultured Pirellulaceae bacterium | reverse complement strand
ATAAAGCCCGTTGATATAGATGTGGGCGTACGTTCCGTGCCCGGCATCTTCCTGGCCCATCGCGATCAACGAATCTCGAACGAATTGATCCCGAATCAACGTGCCTCGATGCTGCTGCTCGGAACTCCAATGTATCCAGGAATTGTTGTACAACGCTCGAAGCTGCAGACTGTTGAAGCTGTCCACATCCGACCCTTCGAACAGCTCCTCGTTCAGTCGCCCCGCGCCATACTCAGACCGGAACCGCAGAGACATTGAATGCTTGGGCGAGTTGTTGGGCGAACGGCTTGCGCCACCAGAGACTCGCAGGCCCGCATCGATTTGAAATTCCAATTCTCCGTCAGAGCCTATCCATTCCACGGACGCAGGAACTTCCAACGAACCATTTTGAGGGTTCGTGTAGATTCCGTTGCTGCCGAAAATACCGTCCGCGTCCGAAACCAGCGACACCGTTGGTATTTCGCGAAGCCCAGAAAGCAGATCCTCTGTATAGGCAACGTCATCTACGACCTGTGGATCCATCTCGTAATCCGCGGCGGGGGCTCCGGGCCAAGAACTCGGAAACCCGTCCGGTCTTCGCGGTTGTTCTACAACATCATTGAGGAAAAAGTATGTATGTGTGTCAATATTCGTCGGTTCAAAGTTGGTCTTGAAAGCCGCGGCACGCAGGGTCGTCGTTGTATCAATGGCGACGAGAGCCACCGGCATTTCCGTCGTCCCTGCCGCCACCCTTGTTCCGTTTCTCAATGTCGGAACACTTCCGTCGGTGGTGTAGACCAGCGTAGCCCCAGGTGTTGCCGTGGTGACTTCGACAGTGAAGGCTTCTGTGTAGAAGCCGCGGTCGAACGAGAATTTCGTGTCCGCAACGAAACCATCAACTGCGTCCGAGTTATCGCTGCCGGGAGTGGGCGAGCGAAAGTATCCGATCCCACCGTTTGCCGCGATGCCGTAGGAAACATCTTCAAACTGTTCCGGATACTCTTCAGAGTCCTCGCCAAACTCGCTGACGACAGCCAGATCCGGCGACACGAGCGCCACATAGTCGCCGCTTGCTGACAATTTAAAGTTGGTGTGCAGTCGGCCGCCTTCGTCAATGCGATCTTCGTCCGAAGCTCTCACAACCAAATACCTGCCGGCCGGCAGGTTGGCGGACGGTGCATCAGGAATTTGCCACTTATCTAATTCTTCGGGGTTGTCCGTCAGGAACCAGCCGCCAAGGTCTACCGCCTCATCGCCGGCGTTGTGCAGCTCGATCCAATCGGGTGTTTTGTCGTCAGGATCGACTAAGACCGATTGGTTGGAAGCCAAGAATTCAGAGATGATGGGATCAGCAGCCAACAGGGCCCGCTTTTCCAATTTCTCAAACCCACGAGGAGCGCGACGTGGCATGCAATTACCTATGGAGCCATGACTAAGACGAATGAATCTGAACTGCTGCAACACGGATTGGTGGCGAGTTTCCACACGACGCGTTCCGAGTTCCATTCTAGTCGAAAGCGTCGTTCACGCTCGGCTTTCGTAAGTGCCCCGCCGTAGTTGTGGATAACCTTGTCTAGCCTTTTCGCGAGATCATCCGCAATCTACTGCGGCAACGTTCAACGATTGCGACCTAGTCAATGGAACGCTCGTGGTCGCCAGCGATGAAAGCTTGCTTTTCGATTTGAAACGCTGATTCGCGAGGAGCCATGAATTCTTGAAGCTCCTCAAAAGAAATGGGCGCGTAGTTGCACACGTCGACGCCAACGTCACGGGTTAGGCTCCAAGGCTTTTCCGCGTCCTCTGCCGAAAACCGCCCGTGGACGTGCCCATACAGATGCCAGCTTCCATGAAAACGACCGTCCCAACTTCTCATCGGATAGTGGTTTAACCAAATCCGCTGATCCTGAACCCGAATCATGCCCTGTTCAATCGTCTTGGTGAATGCCTGACCGACAGTCCGATCATCATGGTTGCCCCAGACTAGATGCACACGATCGCATTGAATGCGATCGACGTAGCGTTTTGCCTCTCGGTATTTTCCCCAACAGAAATCACCGAGGATCCACAACGTGTCATCCACGGCAACTGATCGATTGATCGCCTCGATCAGCGCATCGTCATGACGAGCCAGACTCTCGCGCGACACCCTCCAACTTCCGCGTGGATCATCTTCCAGCAACCGCGATTCTTCGTCGTTCAAGAATGGGCGGTTGCAATACTTCAATATGTTCGAGTGGCCGAAATGGGTATCGGCCGTAAACCAGACTCTCGGCATGCCATAGACTCAATAGTGTGACGTGACTGGAGGGCAGGCATTCACCGCGGCCCACACCTCCCACATAAGACGCACCAATGGCTCCGCCGATTCAGTAACTCTGAACATCGGTAGTAGGATTCGTCTCGGAAGACGTATTACGTTGTTCGACGTCGGGGCCGTATCAATAACACTGTGCCTAAACCGAGTGCAAACGGCAATGCTGTACTAGGTTCCGGAATTGAAGCCGCTTCTGACACACTTCCGAAATTCGAGGACAGCACCAAAAAGTCGGCAAATGCGACCGTGCCGTCTAGGTCGATGTCGCCCCCGGCGTACCCGACGTCGGTCGAGCCGAAGTTCGTCGAAAGGACCAGGAAGTCAGCGAATACGACGCCTCCGTCTCCGTCCAAATCGCCTGGCAAGACTTCCAGTTCAGATAGTGTCATCTCGAGGTCGGCCAATGAAACGCATTGCAAATCTGCAACCGTCTATGCACCGTCGCCATCACAGTCCCCGACAACCAATTCTCCACCGGGAATGCCAAAGAAGACGTTGTCAACGACCAATGTTGAATCGCTTCCGTCGGGGTCCGACTGATTCTCAATCGTCAGCACGACAGAATCAAACTCAGCCACGACGGTCGTCTCAAAGGAGTACCAGTCATTGTCTTCTCCGACGGGATCCACCAAACCGTCAGCGTTGGGAAAGTCGTCGATGGACTGGCCATCAATCAGCAACTGTGGCGCAGGAATTCCACCACAGCAGTCTCTCGCGTTATAGTCGAGGCTCAGCGTGTAGGTCTCGCCCACGG
>CAYQMZ010000423.1:6085-6939 GCA_964418725.1 uncultured Pirellulaceae bacterium | reverse complement strand
GCCTTACCCAACGCCACCGCAGCGGACACTCCTTGACTCCTTCGCCTTAATCTCGCTTGCCTCGCACAAACTGAAATGGCTCACCCGTTCGATCGATCGCTCGAGGCATTCTTGCGTTCCCGCCTTGCCGGCCCTCTACCGGGAAAGCGGGCGCATCGCAACTACGCGCATGCTCAAAGTTACGGACGCCACTTTGGACCACCACGAAAAAGTTCGCGTCGCGCGGCAGTCATGATCTTGATGCGATGGGACGGACAGCAGTGGCTGATGACACTGACTAAGCGACCAGCAGGCGGCGTTCACTCGGGGCAGATCTGCTTTCCCGGCGGAGGCCTTGAGCATGGTGAGACCGTAACGGACGCCGCAATACGAGAGTGCGAAGAGGAAACCGGTTGGGCTCCGAGTCCGGCAGAAGTCCTCGGACAACTGTCTCCGATTTACGTCTATGGAAGTGACAACTACGTTAGCTGTTTAGTCGCCATGACAGAAAGCCAGCCAACGTGGGCCCCTGATGACCGAGAGGTCGCCGAGTTGCTTGAGGCTCCGCTCGAACACCTCTGCACCGACCAACGATTGCATGAGACCATAATCGACCGACGCGGCATGCTAACAAAGGCTCCCTGCTTTCGTTGGCAAACATACGACATCTGGGGAGCTACCTCCATGATGCTTTCTGAACTCAAATCCATAATTGTGCCATGACCAAAGTTGCCATTCTCGGAGCGACCGGCTACACCGCGCTCGAACTGACTAAGTTGCTGCTGCGACACCCAGACGCAAGAATTGTCGCAGCAACGAGTCGGAGCGAGACGGCGCCGATCTCTGAAATACATCCTCAGCTCGTCGACCGAATT
>CAYQMZ010000423.1:0-6075 GCA_964418725.1 uncultured Pirellulaceae bacterium | reverse complement strand
GACTTGAACTTGGAAAACCTTGGCCAGACGGAATTGGTGGAGCGGGCGGACTGCGTCTTTAGCTGCCTGCCACACGCCGCGTCCGCCGGAACCGTTGGGCCCTTGGTCGACGCGGGAATGAAGGTTGTCGATTTCAGCGCCGACTATCGTCTACGTGACGTCGACAGTTACGAAACTTGGTATGGCGGCACGCACCCAGACCCTAAGCGCGTTGGCGACACACCTTACGGTCTTCCCGAGTGGTTCAAGTCAGACATTCAATCCGCCACGCTCGTAGCCAACCCTGGCTGCTACCCGACGTCCGCAATCCTCGCGCTTGCACCGCTGTTGAAGGCGGGACTGATTTCACCTGACGGTATCATCGTGGACTCGAAGAGTGGAATTAGCGGGGCAGGGCGGAAGGCTAAACTTGCCACGCATTACCCTGAGTGCAACGAGAGCATCACGGCCTACGGCGTGGGCAAACACAGGCATGGCCCAGAGATTTCACAGATTTTGGGCGTAATCGCAGGCCAAGATGTCAACGCGATTTTCACACCGCATCTTGTTCCCATGAATCGCGGAATCTTAACCACGGCGTACAGCGTTCCCGTGGGGACCGCCAGTGAGTCCGAACTGATGGACGCCTGCCGCGAAGCATATCGCGATTGCCCATTTGTACGCGTGATCGACAGCTTGCCCCACACTCGAGATGTCATTCACACCAACTTCTGCGACGTAACGGTTCGCGTCGTCCAGGATCGCGTCGTCACCATCAGCAGTGAGGACAACTTGATCAAAGGGGCTTCCGGTGCTGCCGTGCAGAACTTCAACCTGATGTTTGGCTATCCCGAAACAACAGCACTGCTGTAGTCCCACGACGACTTCGTCGCCGCCACTCTTTCCATCGAATTGGTAGGTCCAGTATGCATATCCCCAAAGGCTTTCGCGCCGGCGGCGTCCACTGTGGAAACAAGCAAGCCTCGGAGATTGAAGACATTTCGCTCATCGCTTCAGATGAGTCTTGCACAGCGGCAGCGGTCTACACACAGAATCAAGTCGTGGCT
The DNA here is from genome assembly GCA_964418725.1 of uncultured Pirellulaceae bacterium. Lineage (GTDB taxonomy): Bacteria > Planctomycetota > Planctomycetia > Pirellulales > Pirellulaceae > CAYNJG01. The sequence goes on along the minus strand of CAYQMZ010000423.1, from coordinate 5,029 downwards.
GCCCCGGTGACGCTGGATCGTGAACGCACTCCTTCGGCCAATATCCGTGCAGTGATCACCAATTCCGGCAACGCAAACGCATGCACTGGCGATCAAGGAATGCGTGACGCCAAAGAAATGGCCAAGCTTACCGCAGCAGCGATTGGTGCCGCGGAAGACCAAGTCCTTGTGATGTCGACCGGAATCATCGGCGAGCACTTGCCAATGCAGAAGGTTTCCAGCGGTATCGAAGCCGCGGCAGAAAAGCTTGGCACCAGCGAAGCACACTTCCAAGCCGCAGCTCGGGGCATCATGACTACGGATACCGTGGCCAAGACTTCTTTCTGCGAGGTCCAATCGGACGCTGGAACCATCCAGTTGCTGGGGATGTCCAAGGGATCCGGAATGATCGGGCCAAACATGGCCACGATGTTGGGCGTGGTACTCACGAACGCTCAGTTGTCACCTGAATATGCGCAAAAGCTCCTGGCGGATTGCACGCAGAAGAGCTTCAATGCGATCAACGTCGACGGACATACAAGTACGAATGACACCGTCGTTTTGCTTGCAAGCGGACAGGTGCCACTGGATGAATCGTCGAAAACAGAATTCGAGCAGGCTTGCCTTGACACGTGCATTGACCTCGCAAAAAAAATTGTCATCGACGGCGAGGGAGCAACGCACTTAGTCGAGATCTCTGTTTCCGGAGCCGACACCGACAACGATGCCCGTGTCATTGCCGAAGCGATTGCCAACAGCCCGCTGGTGAAGTGTGCGTTCGCGGGCAACGATCCTAACTGGGGACGAATCGTTTCCGCTGCTGGATACGCTGGTCCCAAAATAGATGTTGCAGCAACACAGCTGAAGCTGAACGGCGAACTGCTTTATGACGCAGGAACGCCCATTGCGTTCGATGCCGAGAAAACATCATCGGCAATGGCTTCCAACCGCGACATCCTGGTGGAGCTTGCGGTAGGGAAGGGAAGCGGTAACGCAAGATACTGGACGTGCGACCTGACGCACGGGTACGTCACGATCAATGCCGAATACCACACCTAATGAAGCGACGACGTCATCAGGCTCGTTCGCGGTTGCCTGAGTCGCCAAAGAGGAAAAGTAGGATGGGCGTCTAGCCCGTCTCGATGTAGTTCAATGGTGCAGATTCATGACGGGCGGGTAGAGCGCCCATCCTACGCTAGTTTCCTTCAGCTGTTCCGTAACTCGTTTTGGTGGACAGTTGCCCGGCCTTCATGCGTTCGTCGGTAATAGCATCCCCGATTTATTCCCCACCCATGAAGGCCGAGCAGATTAGACGTCGATGACCTCGCCTCCGACATACATCTGCAAGATCTGACTTTGTACTTTGATGGCTCGAAGGAGCACCCAGATTTGGTCTCGGTCGAACTTCTTGGGATCCGATGCTGCCAACTCTTCAAGCTCTTGCGTCATTGCCGCGTGCTGGTCGGTGGCCATCTGCAATCGCAAGCTTGCATCACGATGCGCGTCGCTCAGTTGGTCGTCGTCATCTAGTGCCTGAATGTCGTCTACCAAGTTAGACATCAGTAGGCACAAACGAGCGACCTCTGCCGGGTCGGCACTGGGCTCGCGATCTTGAATTCGTTCAGCTAGTTCCTGGCAACGCATGGTGTTTCTCAAGCATTTTCTGATTGGGTCTCGATGATGTTCAGCACGCCTTAACGGAGGTCGCTGCTGGGCTCATCAATGCCAAATGGTAGCTTGCGTTTTTACCGGCCTTTCCCGGCATTTTTGGGAATTCTCTCGGTGTTGAGGAAAGGCCACCGCGGGTCATTTTTTGAACCCAAGCAACACCCTACGAGCAGTCATTTTTGTCAGTATTCCCCCACGATCGGCGCTTGGCTGAGGCACTAAGGCAACGTCTTAGGGGAAGCTTGGAATCGAAATTTATTGATGGGCGGTTTTCGCACCTCCCACGTCGAAAACGCAACGCTGGTAAACCAGCATTTTTTTGTTGCCAGGCATTCGCATTTTGGGTGTCACTCGCCGGCTAGCGTCACCTGTTTGCGAAGCAGTGGATCGCAAAATTCCGGGCGTTTCCCAGCCGAATTACTCTCTTCCAGGCGGTTTTAGCTATGCGGCTGGGGCATGAATCTCGCAATCCGGCGAGCAATTCACCTTGACACTTCAGGCGAAATCAACAGAATCCGCACGACCCAACAGGGAAACGCGTCGTGTTTCATGGATGGAATCGGCTCGCCCTGAATAGTGCTGTCAGGCAAGGAGGCCGATACAGCATGCACGCACACGAACTTACTTCCGGCGTTAGCCTGGCGGAGCTGCTTCCCGAACGCAGATTCGCCAACGCTACGGACATCAAAGTCCATTCCTGCTGCCACGACTACCGTCATTGTCGTCCTGGCGACCTTTATGTCGCTCTAGTGACTACCGACGATGATGGTCACCTGCACGTCGACAAAGCTGTCGAACGCGGAGCCGTGGCAGTGCTCTGCGAACAAATGCTGCCAACAAGTGCCCCACAATGCGTGGTTCCCAACGCAAAAGAAGCGTTGGCTATGTTGTGTCAGCGACTGGTCGACGATCCTGCTCAGCGGATCCCCGTAACGGGTACCGTGGGCATTGGGAACCATCCTGTCGCAAAGCAGTTAGCCAAGGTATTTGCAGCACAGGGAGATAGTCCTGCCTCCTTTGGGGTGCACGGCTACACGGACGGCATCGAATATGTGCCGGCGAACGGTCGCCTCACCGCAAATCGCTATGCACGTTGGCTATCCAACATCGTGATCAATGGCTGTAGCCAGGCAATTGTTGAAATGCCTCAAGTTGGGTTGGCAAACAGTATCTACGCCGGTGCTCGCACGCAAAGCCTGCTGCTGACGGGATTCGAAACCGCGTCAGGAAATCGTATACCTAGCTCGGTGATTGCCACGCAACTGAATCGGGCACTGGGAACGTTAGCCGAAGACGGTTGCATTGCCGCAAACGCCGATTGTCCGTTCGTCGCAAGGCGACTTGAAGAAGTTGACAATCCAACTTTGAGAGTCTCACTGGATCCACATAGCGATGCAGACATCACAGCATCCATCGTAGAACAACTGCCGTCCGAGCAGTCGGCGATCGTCAACGTTGGTAGCGATTCAGCCATGTTGCGAACTCGCATCATTGGCAACGACTATCTCCGCTACTGCTTACTGACGATCGCGGGTGGCCTGCAAACAGGGCTTCGTCTCGAAGAACTGATGGGCGCAATCGAATCGATCGACCACATACCTGGCTACTTAGAGCGAGTTGAATGTGGCCAGCCGTTCTCCGTATTCGTCGATGCAGCAGGTTCGCCGGCTGATTTACGACGTTCGCTAAGAACAATGCGGCAAATCACGCAAGGTCGCGTCATCTGCGTCTTTGGTGAGGGTGCGTTGCCGCAGCCGATGGAGATGAATTCAGCAGTCTTGGCCCGACGTGGCAGTATCGCCGAACGAGGTTCAGACGTTTGCGTCGTCACCTCCGACAGCCCGACGGATCCATCGCCGTTGCGAAAAGCACATGAGATTCTGGATGGGTTCCGAAATGTGGCTCGCCCGCAGGTAATTCCTAACCGAATTCGAGCTATCCAGTGGGCTCTGTCACAGGCGAACCCCGGCGATGCCGTGTTGATAGCGGGACCGCACAATGCCCAAGAGCCGACCGACTGTGAACCGGAGTCACTGACCGACTACGAATGCCAGGGCACCAGCCAAGACGACCAGCTCTTTTCGGATGCCGCAGTCGCAAAGTTCTGGCTATACGAAATGGGTCAAGAACTGGAACGATAACGAGCCAGCTAACAACATGAGAAAACACGGAAGCTTCATCGTCGAGTAACGATTGCGGGATCTACACTCGGCCCTCCCTCCTGGGTAGAAGCAACACACTGTTGAACACATGGTTTCTGGGTCAACCGAGTTCAACCGGGCTTCAGGGTTAAGCTTACTGGGCGGCGGAGCGAGACAGCGCGCCGGCGTCCCAGGGAACAACCTTCCTTCAATGACCTTTATCCTCGACATCATACCGGAGCTTTACGTGTACAAGCTGTTCCATCACCTTCACCAATCAGCTTCATGCCTTGCCGGCGTAGGAACGCAGCGTCGTTCGGCGTTATGCCTCGTGGCCGCCATCGCCTTCGCTGCATCAACCGCCGTTGTTCATGCACAGCAACAACCGAGCTGGGCAAACAACCCGAACTTTAGCGGAAACGCGCTGGCGGCTCCACAGATTGCACCGCCAGCGAACGCGGCACAAGCCCCTGGTGCTAGTCCCTTCCAGCGCCCAATCAATTCAGCCAACGGCCTGACACAGGGGTTTGCTGGATCGGTAAATCCACCTGCAAACTCTCCGGCATTGAATTCTTCGCCGGCAGCGAGCCTGAATCCCAATACTGACTTTGGAGCGAGTAACTTCGGCGCGACCGGTTTTGTCAATCAAGCAATGCCGAATGCAACGAGTGCTGCCCAGCCGATGCGTGTGGCTTCCGCTGATGCTCAAGGCACACTCACACAACCAGTAACGCCACCAGTTGCTGAACAGAATCCGGTAGACGGGCCCAATCAGGAATCCGGCCCAGAAACTGACACCGCCAACTCGGATCCGGCCAAAGAGTTCGGCGACAAAACCAACGACGTAGTCGAAGGCTTCAGCAAAGACCTAATGCTCGCCGTCAAAGGCGACACCCAGGCGCAGATCCGTCTGGCAACCGACTACTTAATGCCGATCGTTTTGATCATCGGCGTCATGATCATTGCCAATATTGTTGGCAATCGACTGCAAGACATGGCCACTCGTATGGTTTCGTCTCGCGTTGATGCCACGCTTGGCCAGTTCGCTGGCAAGATGACCAAACTGGCAGTCATGGCCGTCACGGCAATGGGAGTCTTGGGCTACTTCGGATTCGAAACCACGTCCATCGCCGCCGCAGTAGCCGCACTTGGCTTCGCCGTCGGTATGGCACTGCAAGGTACGCTCAGCAACTTTGCTTCCGGTATTGCATTGCTGATCTTCCGGCCTTTCAACGTTGGAG
>CAYQMZ010000422.1:0-6970 GCA_964418725.1 uncultured Pirellulaceae bacterium | reverse complement strand
CACCGGACGATCGTATCACCGTCGTCGGCACGTCGGCCGACGATACGGGAAACCTCCTAGAAACGCGGGGACAGTTCCGCTCAGCGAACTACGAAGTCCGAACTTATACGTTCGACCGCGTTGTCTTTGTCGGTGGCGGCGGAGAAGACTACGTGCGCATGTTCGGATCGACCGAATTCGACGCGCTGAACGGTCTACCAGGAGAATCGACTCTGACGACGCCCGATCACACCTATCAGGTTTTGGACTTCTCGAGAGTTGATGCATACGGTCGCGGCGGCGATGACCGAGCCAAAGTTTTCGGTAGCGACGCATCGGATACTTTCTACACGTTCGACACCTACGAAGTCTTGGTCGGCCCTGGACACCACCAGACGACGAAAGGCTTCTCGCGAGTCGACGCATTTGGCCGTGGCGGCGACGACTTTACTCGATTGTTCGATACACCGGGTGACGACCACCTCTATTCGTTCGCCGACTACACGGTCATGCAGTCGGAAAATACCAAGTCGGTTGTGAAAGGATTCGAAAGCATCGAAGCAGTTGCTAATCGGGGAGGCGAAGACATTGCTCACCTGTGGCAACTACGCACAACGGATCGCATCGTTGCCAGCGGTGACACAGCAATCATCGAGCCCTCCAGTTCAACAAGCGAACGAAGAGTTCTTGCTAAGGGATTTGATGTGGTCGACGCACGAGTCGAAGTCGGACAATTCCCAGCAACAGACTTTCAAGAAACGGACTTTGTGCTGGACTACGTGCAGCTTCAACCGGTCCCGCCGCTCCATGATTCTGGCATGTCGACGAATGAAAGTGATGACACAGATCGTGTCGTCGCGAGCCTAACGGATTTGAACCTGGACGGACGAGTCGACTTGGCCGACTACCTGGTATTGGTCGACCAAAAACTGCGTAGCGGAAAGTAGGGGCCTCGGCTTCGGGGCCGCCTTCCAGACTGGGACAGGCTCAGGTCGGCGCATAAAAAAAGGGCCTGACGTGCCAAACCATTTGGCAAGCTAAGCAGTCAGGGGCAAGGCAACTGCTCGGCAAACTACGTCAAGGCCCACGGGCCAGCTACCGAGGCAACAAGCCCCGGCATCTGACATCCCCTAAAGGCTATCGCCGTGCCGAAACAGAGAGACGAACCCGCAAACCATTACCACAAAACAACTTACGGCGAACCAGCTTGGTTTCTCATTTCAGGACCTCACGTGCTGAGGACGAGCGGTAAGACGGTTGCCTCATTTTGCGCTGACTCTTTCTGCAACAGTCTCAAAGTGAGCCGGCTCAAAACGAGACTTCGCTGATAGCAATCGGAGGGCGACTTCACTCGGGGTAGAGCAGAATCGTTCGCAAGTCCATCAAGAATCCCGAGATTGCCCCTTCCGACTGAATCGCGAGCTGCACCCGGCCTTTCGGTAGGTTCACCGTCCCGACTGTCTTGTAGCGATAGACGTCCCACGAATCGGTGAACGGCACCTCGCCGCCAAGCACCTCGCCGTTGACTTTAATCTGAAAACGGTTGGTGCTGGACTGTGGGGCGCAGGCATAGTCGAACACAACCTCGTATTCACCAGCCTGCGGTGAGTCGATCGTCCAGACTGCACGATCGTCGGCCGCACTCCAGAACCCAAGGTTGTGATATCGATCTTCCAAGACGATCTTCGGACCATATATCTCGGCGTGAATTGCGAACAATCGGATAGAGCCATCGTCCCGAACCGGCGCGACTTGCGGAGTATTGCCAGGGAAGCGTTTGCGAGGCTTCGAGATCGACTGGACATATGCTGTCACGTCCGCAACGTCTTTCGCAGAGAGCATTTGCTCTAAACCTTCAGGCATCAGCGAGCGGCCTGTTGCCTTCAGCGTATCCAGTTCGTTGCGCAGAATCGTCACGTCGTTGCCGTCAGGAGTCGCAAGCGTCAGCGAAGTGGCAGACTCTTCTAATAGAATGCCGCGATGCACAATTCCAGATTCAGTGACTGCTGTGTAATCCAGATACTTCTCCTCTACCGCGCGATTTGGATCGAGAATCGCAACCAGCATCGCCTCGGCGGATCGATCTGAAATCGCACTTAAATCTGGGCCGATCGCCCTGCCCTGGTCGCCTAGCTGGTGACATGTTGCACAGTGCTTTCCGAAAAGCAACTTGCCGGCGACTGCATCAGCCGGCGCCGTGTGCTCATCGCGTTCGCTTCGATACTTGTCAACGATCGCCTCTCGATCGGTAGCGACTTTTGCGAACACCTTTTCTGCTCTAAGCCGAACCGCATCGTGTTTGCTGGCCAATAGTCCCTGGCGATGTCGGATACCAACCTGCATCGGCAGAATCGCCCCTTGTTCAAGCATATCCAGAATTTTCGCCATCCACTCCGGACGTCGTCGAGCTTGCGTAAGGACGATGTCGCGCATCGCAGGAGTAAAGCCTTCCCATCGTCGCAGGACTTGTTCGACAGAACTGATTTCGCCGTCAGTCATCAGGTATTCAATCGCGTGTCTCTGCAACGATTTTGGCTCTCTCGGTGACAGCAACTGCACCATGGTCGCCTTCAGTTCATCTCGGTGATCACCTGAGTCGCCGAGTAACTGGATGTGACGGAGACGCGTTTGCTCAGGGGTGGTTTGCTCGGCCACAATTTCGAGCGACCGCTTAGTAAGCGTCGCAAATTTCTGCGCTGTATCGACGTCGACAACATCGGCGAGCGTTCTGCCGCCGCGAGATAACCTTTGCAGAAGCCGCGTAACTGACGGGAGGAAGCGGTCAAACGTTTCCTTGTCGGAGACTACTTTGGTCGCGAATTGTTGAATAGCGGCTGTCGACTCGTACCCAACCGCGGAGCTCACAAGATCACTCAGGAAGTCGTTTTCAGCTTCTCCCACGGACCGTGACGACAGCGTCGGAAGGCCCTCCAAGAACGAATGCATCACGACCGCACAATTCTCAGCATTGACGCTGCTCATCACCGCAGCTCGCACATACTTATCCGTTGGATTGGCGAGGTAGGCCAATGCAATCCTCGCCAGCGCGCGACCTGAATCGTCCGAGCTACCAGCACCAAGTGAATTCGCGCACTGCATCGCCAAACGAGCGTCCACGTCTGACTCGCGAGTTCTCCAATCCGTTCGCATTACGTACTGCAGCAAGGACTGCTGAAACTCGTCGGGTCTGGCTGCATGGGACTCCAACAGCTCTATCCAACCTGGCAGTTGCTGTCTGGGAATCTCGGTGAGCTTCGGTGTGTTGATTTTCTCGTGATTCGCCAGCAGGTGAGCCGCGGCTAGATCGTTTCGTTCATAGGCAGCCTGTCGCAGTGCCGTGACGGTGTCAGCCACTGCATTGCCGAACCTCTCCCAAAGTTCCTGCTGAGCCATATCGCTAACGACACCGTTTGGATGGCCGATCAAATCGACTAGTTGCTTATCTTCCTGCTTGCGTAGGCTGCTCCATGCCCCTGGGCGTTTCGGACGCTGCACTGGCAAATTGACGCGGTAGATTCGACCTTTATCATTGCCGGCTAGATGGTCGATTCGATCTTGCCATTGCCGCGGGATCCACTCGGGGTGCTCGACCACCATGCGATACATGTCTGCCACCCACACTGCGTCGTCTGGGCCTGTACGCACCATCACGGGACGGAACCAGTTGTCCGTCGAACGCAGGAATTCTCGCTGCTCTTCCCCAGGGAAACGTCGGCTCGAGAAAGTAGGGCCAACCGCGGTCATCGCCGAACGGTGCACTAAGTTGTGAACCGGTTCGCAGACATAGACTGCCGATTGTCCGTTACTACCACGGTAGATTTCTGGGCTGCAAGCCGAGGTGAATTTGTTCGCCCGATCGAAGTCATTGAACCTCTCGAGCGTTTTGCTGATTGGATATACCGGTGCGGCACCGGGGATCTCCGCGATTTCTCTGCGGGCAGACGGCGGGCTGAAGTGCGGGTTACGGCGAACATACTTTTCCTGAAATACGTAATGCCAAATCGGATGACTGTTGTTTCCACCAAACCAGTTTCCCCAGCGATCTCGAGAGCGTCCGAACTGAGCTTGGCCGGTTGTTGTCTCGATGCCGCCCGTGTCAGGCTGAATTCGAAAGTCGCGACCTGAAATCTTGACCTTTGCACCGGTCTTCATCGATTCGACAACGCCACCGCTGTCGCCGTTTGCCAGATGCAGCCAGCCGTCAATACTCCAGCGCAATCCGTTTGTTCGGTGCTGCTGATTCCCTTCGCTCAGCCCCGTGTACAGAACTTCGCGAGTGTCGGCCCTGTTGTCGCCGTTTGTGTCTGCAGCAAAGATGATGTCCGGTGCTCCCGAGACAATCACACCACCGCGCCAGGCCTTTACTCCAGTCGGATAGTGCAAACCATCCAAAAACAAGTGGGCCGTTTCGAATCGCCCATCACCGTCTCGGTCTTCCAGCAGCTTAACGCGTCCTCCGGGTTCGTCTTTTTTATCTCCGAGACCGTGCCAGTTCGCTCCATTCGGGTAGTCCCCCATTTCGACGACCCACAACTTTCCATCGGGCCCCCAGTCGAATGCGATTGGATCCTGAATCTGTGGCTCGCTGGCGACGACTTCGATCGAAGCTCCGTCGATTGTGTCGAAGGTGAGCAAACTCTGCTCCAGCGTTTTGGCTTGCCCTAATGGAAAGTCTGCGTCGGCACTTCCGTTTGCGTTCGCGTCAGATTTGGGTGCCGATATCAGAACAGAGAACGGAGCGCGATCGACGAGGTCAGGCAGGCGAGCAGTATTCTCGTTCTGCACCCACAAGTGCTTCGAATGAAACCAAGCTCCGTTGTTCGTTCCATCCGGATTTGCGATCACAGGAATCGCATCTGCGTCCGTGGACGCTCCGGCGCGGGACTGCTTCCAAGCCAGATTCTCCTGCTGTAGCCAAACGCTGTACTCGTTCCCGTCTGACCGCACTAAGTCGAGGAGTTGGTCCTCATTTAGATCGACCAGACGAACACCTGTGTCGCCATCAGCGGTCGGCAAAGCATGCGGCAGATGCGGTACTTGAACAAATCCCCCGACCGCTCGATCTGTGGTGCGTCGCCAGGAAAACACGGTCGTGGAATCGGTACTGGTGCATAGCAACTCGTCATTCCCATCCCCATTCAGATCACGCGTCGTGAGCACGGAAAGCGTCGAATTGGAAGACGACTTCACGGCATTGGGAAGCTTCATGTCGGCGGGCTTCCAACCATCGTCAGGATCGAACGATAGCATCTCGGCCGCATCGCCTGCGCGTAAAAGCAGTTGCGTCCGCCCTTCGAGCGTCATGAAAACTGGCTCTCGATAGGCCAATGGCTGTTCGAACGTAACGAACTTTCGAGACGCGGGATTCCAGATCCTTGTCAGAACCCCACCACGAACTGCCGTGCCACGAGACTCTTCCTTGACAGCCCGAACGACGTCGAGATAGCCGTCTCTGTTCACGTCCACCAAACGAACATCAAGCTCATTCCCCTTGCCGGTGCGCAAGGCGGCGCCAGCCAGCAGGTTCGCGTTGATGCTCTCCAAGCACTCCGCGAAACTCAAGAACCGAACGCGACGACCGTAGGTCTTCACTGCATAGTCGACGAACTCAACCAACTGTTCGCTCCGAATCCAACCATGTGGATGGAACACAACCGGCATGACGCCTTGCTTAGCCACCGTAGCGTCTAGCGCACGTTGCAGATCACGAACGGTGTCGGGGTTGTTGGGTTGCTGGACGTTTTGAGCTTCCCAATCACTGGGAACGACGCACGGAAACTCCCAGCACACATCGCCGATGATGTACGGATACGGATAGTTTTCGATCGTGTTGACGAATGACTTGAACGGCAGGTAGTGACGAAACCGAGCGTCCCCTCTTGCGTTCTGAACAATTTCCCTCGGCAGTTCGGCATCATCTTTCGTGAAGACATTGAAGACAGAGCTATCGATGGCCAGATAGTTGCCCGAACGAGTTTGTTTTTCAAAGATCTCCTTCCAAAACCGAGGACTCGGCGTATTCAATGAATCGCAACACGGCATTCGAAATGCCACGGGGTGGCTATTCGGGATCTCGGCCATCATGTCGACGCAGCGATCATAGGTGCTCTTTGCCTTTCCGAAATCGCCGTCACATAGAAGTGGACATGGATGATCAACCGTGTGCACCTCGAAACTCAATCCTTCCTTCAACCAACTCTGTAACTGGCTGTCCTTGGGATCGATAGAGTTCGTAAAGATGCTGACCGGAGCTCGCCCATTAATCTGCTTCAATCGGTCAAGCAATGGACGCAGGAAGGTTTCGTACTTTCTACTATCGCGCATATCATCGATGGATAACACAACGACCGCATCGATAGCCTCATCACCGATCCATTGAGGCGTCGTCAACTTGGCAGCCCCAAGCCCAACGCTGTACGGATCGCAGACCTGAGCTCGCCCCACGCTGTGGTGCAAAAGAATCCATAACATTGCAACGAAGAACACGGATCGACCGACGCCTGCACGAGACAAGGTCGACAACCCCACAGCCGAGCACGTGTTAGGCGAGCAGCGAAAGGTTCGTCCGAATGGAAGTCGCAAAGATTCCACGTCGATGGTTGGCTTCTGACACATGATTTCCCCCATTTTCTGGGCTCATCATAGCAAGCCTCGGAAGCGTCCGGCGCGCAGGCAATTCGAATTCGCTGTTCCGTATTGCCGATTTTTCGCCGTCGTTCAGCTGTGTTTTCGGTAAAACCCCAAACACCGCAGATTCAACGCCAAACGATCGAGTTGCATGGTCGTGCGGAATGTTCCTTTGGCACTCGATGAATTGTCCCCTAATCCGTTCTGCGTCTTTCAGGCCCGATTCAATGGTCGCCGATGCATGCATCAGATTGACTACCTAACGAAGAGTTCCCGCATGTCTGTGCAGCGAATTCTTGAGGTTTGCGTGGTATGCTTTCATAGGTTTAGACTCCGACACAGCCGTATTGGGTAACGTTATGGC
>CAYQMZ010000421.1:6764-6974 GCA_964418725.1 uncultured Pirellulaceae bacterium | reverse complement strand
GCTTTTAGTTCATGGAAGACCCCCGGCCTTGAATCGTCTCAACTGCCAGAGAATCTCGCTACCGAGATCTCTCGCGCAGAAAGCACCATGATGGCAGAGACTTGGTCGAGCACCAAAGAAGGCCGACAAGCTGCACCGGATAACTACGAAGCGAAGGCATCTGCCGATGTCGCTCCTGTGGATCCAGCAGCCTACGCATTGACACAACCG
>CAYQMZ010000421.1:0-6754 GCA_964418725.1 uncultured Pirellulaceae bacterium | reverse complement strand
TGCCAAGACTTGGAGATTCAGGTCGGTTTCGGTCCCATTGCCGTCATCGAAAACAAAGCTCCAACGACACAGCGTCTTGGCGACGGCGGCGAAAGTGGCCCGATGTTCGACGAAGACCCCAACCTTCGCGAACTCCCGGAAGAAACGATGGGATACCTTTCCAAGCGAATGGGTTCCGTCAACTTGCAACCCGACACCAAGATCGAAGCCAGACAGTTCGTTTGCGTGACGGGCTTGATTCCGCTGAAAGAACAAGCGGAACTGTATGTCGAAGCGTACCAGGACGCCAACGGCTTCAATATGGAACGCGACCTTCCTCGCTATACCCAACACTTCCAGGTCGAGCGTGCTGAGGTTGGCCCAGGCAACAAGCTGGGCGGATGGAAGATGATCTGGGACGGTACGGTGCTGGATGCAAAGAAGCGACGAAGCTCGCGGTTGTACAACGACGTCATCAAGTATTGCTTCAAGAATCCTGTTGAAGAAGTCGCACGTCCCGACACCATCGTGCCATTGGTAACCACTCCACTGCCTTCATTGGTTAACCGCGATCTGTCGACTTTGAAGCACTCGCAAATCAAATCAGCGATCGAAGTTGAAGAAGAGCTGATGAAGAAGGACCAAGAAGCCCAGCAAAACGCTGTCTTCGATCCGTTCGCTGCTGATGGTGGTGGCGGCATGGGCGGCGGAATGGATGGTGGCGGTGGCTACGGAGGCGGCGGTTACGGCGGTGGTGGCTACGGTGGCGGCGGCGGCTACAGCAGCGGATACGGTGCTGGTGGTGGCGGCGGTTACGGTGGTGGTGGCTACGGCGGCGGTGCCGGCAGTGTAGGACCTCCTTCAGGTTATGGCAGCGGATACGGAGGCGGCGGAGCTGCACCCGGCTCAGGCTATAGCGGCTACGGCGGCGGTCGAGCCACAAGCTCGGACGGCGGCGGTGGCGGATATGGTGGTGGCTACGGTGGCGGAGGCGGCTACGGAGGAATGTCTGGCAGCGGAGGTAGCGGCGTGATGATCAATGACGTCACGGGCGAGTTGATGGTCTCCGTCGACGAGAAAATGTTCCGCTTCTTCGATTTCAGCGTGAGACCTGGAAAGCAGTACCGCTATCGAGTTCGCTTAGCTTTGGAAGATCCAAACGATCCTCAAAACCCTGGCATGATTCCTCCACAGCGTATTCTCGAGTCGGAAGTAATCGCACGCCGCAAGACAAAACCAAAGTTCAAAACCTTGCAAGAGCGTGTCTACTGGCGTCTAGCCGAGTGGAGCGAGCCTAGCCCAATCGCGGCCATTGGTGGTTCGCAAGTCAGTGGAACCAGCATCCTGGCGGGCGAAGCATCGGCACCCATGAAGGTGAAAGCCAAGAGCAGCAAAGGCACCATCTACTATCCGAAGCCGAATTCGGAACCTTCCATTTCGTCCGTTGTCGTAGCATTCGACCGCGTGAACAAGGGAGACATCCCCGGGCATACTAAGCTGTATCGCGGGTCTGTCGCCAACTTCCGAAAGACTGGCGTGGAGATGGTCGACATCCTTGCCGGCGGCACACCGCTTCTTCGCAAGAAGAAGGAGCATCGCTTCCTATCCAACATCCTGGTCCTGGACATTTCGGGCGGCGATGCCATGAAGGGACGTAAGGGCGAGAAGCTGAAGACTCCAGGCGAAATGCTCGTCTTCACCGCTGGAGGCCAACTTCAAGTTCGCAAGGAAATGGATGACGTTAGCGACGTGTCCTACTACACCTTCCCGAAAGCTGAAGAATCGAGATTCGGTCCCGAAGGCGGGGCTGGTGGTGGCTACGGAGGCGGTTATGGCGGAGGATACGGTGCCCCCGGCGGCGGTAATAATAAGAAGAAGCGTGGCCGATCACGTCGTAATCAAGGCGGCTACTAGTCAACACTTACCGAGCAAAATCCACGAGCGTCGCCTTGGCTTCCCAAGGCGACGTTTTTTTGTGCGCTTACCTCCCAGCCGATCGTTCCAAATTGACGCTGACATGCTCTTGCGAAAAACGGACGCATCGTGATGATTGGCGGTTCGTTACTAAATAGGAGACAAAAAATGGAACGAACACTAGTTCTGCTTAAGCCCGATTGTGTCCAGCGACGCCTCATGGGTGAGGTGCTTGCAAGGTTTGAGCGAAAAGGCCTGAACGTAATCGCGATGAAGATGATGCAGGTCACGCCGGAGCTGTCGAAACAACACTACGCCGAACATGTCGAAAAACCCTTCTATCCAGGGTTGGAAGAGTTCATTACCGGCGGTCCAATCGTCGCCATGATCCTGGAAGGTCTGGACGTTATCCAGGTCGTCCGAGACATGCTCGGCGCGACAAACGGACTGAAGGCTGCCGGCGGAACCATCCGCGGCGACTACAGCAGCAGTCGGCAGATGAACTTAGTTCACGCGTCTGACGGACCTGATGCCGCAAAGCGCGAAATGGATCTCTATTTCGGCGCGGACGAGGTCTGTGCATACGAGCCAACGATCACCCCATGGATGCGAGCCGGCGACGAATAATCGCCTCGTTTTCGAGTGCAATGCGTCGTGCGAGCCATAGCGCTCGCACATCTCTTATATCGGCGGCGCTCTTCACAACAAGTTGACTGCCACGCCTTCGAATCCGATCAACGGCCTGCTTGAGCATCGACTCTCAACAGCAATTCGCGACAGGGAACGGTCAAACTCTCGCTGAGCGACAGGCGACACTTGTTGTCGGAACCGTTTCAAACTCCTTCTCGGCGCCTCGTTGCCCCAAAAGCCATTCAGCTTTTTTGTCATTCAATCCACATTTGTGGCTCCCCGCAACAAAACGCTTGGCAAAAGCCAACTCACCGTTAACACTGTGGGTTCGTTCAACGAAGGCTTGGTCTTGGTCGGTGCATTTCAGGCCTAGCTCCCCCTAAGTCGCAGTCAAAAAACTCGCGTTTTTGCCTGCCTGCGTCGCTCGAGTTCAATCTCGTTGCGTCGAGCCAGAGTGCCTTCGTGGAGGCCATTGCCTTTTCGTTGAACGGAAGAAATGACACTAAAGTAATCGCCCATACGGTCTCGTTCGGACCATACAAAATAGGTACCCATCGGTACCCAGGAAACACTGATGAGCAGCAAGTCGAAGAAGCTACGTCTTGAGGATCTTGAAGCCAAACGCATGCTGACCACGTTTGTGGTCACCAACACCATGGATGCCGGTGAAGGCTCTCTTCGTCAGGCAATCATCGACGCCAATGAGAGTACCAACCCTGAAGAATCCTTGGATCGCATCGAGTTTCAAATTGAAAGCGGTCATCAAGTTATTCAGCCGGAAACTCCGCTGCCCATCGTCACGGATCCCGTCATCATTGATGGAGGTTCCCAGGCCGGGTTCGACGCGACGCCTTTGATCGAAATCAATGGTGGATTGCTGACCGAAGAAACCGGCGATGAAATTGGCCTTGAGATTGGTTGGGGCGTGAGCGGATCAGAGATTCGCGACTTGATCGTAACCCAATTCTCGGTGGACCAACTTCGTGTGCGTGGCCTGAACTCCGTAATCGCCGGGAACTTTCTTGGCGTCGGCGAAGACGGGGCAACTGGCGAAGGCGGAAGCAAGGGCATCTGGGTCGCGGGCGACTCAAACATTATTGGCGGATCACTACCTAGCGATCGCAACGTCGTCTCAGGTAACGTCAACGGCATTTGGATCACGGGCAAGAATAACGTCGTTGCCGGCAACTTCGTCGGTACGAACGCCGCGGGCGAAGCAGGTCCAGGCAATAGTCGCAATGGAGTTGTCAGTGCCGTTCCTTCCGAAGGAACCATGATTGGCGGCGTCGGAGACGGTGTAGGCAACGTAGTGTCCGGCAACGGACGGACGGGCATTCATCTTTCGGGCGACGCAGTGGCCCTTGGCAACTTTGTTGGCGTCACCGCAGATGGTTCGACTGCAAATGGCAATGGGCTGACGGGTGTCGAAGTCGCCAGTGCTACCGGAGCACGTGTCGAAAACAATACGGTCGCGAACACCGTCAATGGTGCTGGTGTGCGAGTCACCACCTCGGTGGACGTGTCCATCTTAGGTAATTCGATTTTTGCTAACGTCACACCAATCGACATTGGTGCAGTTGGACCAGATGCAAACGATTCGGGTGACGCAGACGCCGGCGAAGAGAATATTCAAAATCATCCAGAACTGACATTCGAACAATTGGGCGGCGATACTCCCAGCGGTGTCGAAGTCAGCTTCCGCGTCGACAGCCTTCCAGAAAACGCCGCGTATCCTCTGCGGGTTGAATTCTTTGCCGTCGAAACTGACGGCCCCAATGCAAGCAGTGTCTTCGTTGGATCAGACGAATACTCAGAAGAGGACTTCGCTGCTGGAAACAAGACGCTCACGCTTAGTAGCATCGTTTTGGGCGACCGTGAGTCGATTGTTGCCACAGCAACCGATGCAAACGGAAACACATCTGAAGTGTCTCCCGCACGTCAATTCGAGCCCGAAGCAGAATTTGAGTTCATCGTATCGAGTGTCGAAGACTCCGGCCCTGGAACATTGCGTCAGGCGATTCTGGATGCAAACGCAAATCCTGGCCTCGATAGAATTGCCTTCAACATCGAAGACGGCAGCACCCGGATCCAGCCTCTAACGCCGCTACCAGTGGTCCGAGATCCAGCGCTGATTGATGGTCGTACGCAGCCTGGCTACACAGGCACTCCGATGGTCGAGCTCGACGGACAGCTACTAGAGCAAGACGCGATCACAGAGATCGGCTTGGAAATTGGCTGGGGCGTAACGGGCTCTGGTGTCTTTGGACTTGCGATCAACAACTTCGAAGCTGATGGGCTGCGACTGCGTGGCAATGAGACAATCGTTGCGGCAAACTACTTTGGGATCTCTCCCGACGGCACCACCGCAGCGGCAAACGACAAAGGAATCTTGGTTAACGGCGACGACAACATCATCGGTGGTCGCACGCCACAAGAACGAAACGTTGTTTCAGGTAACTCGAATGGTGTCTGGGTGACCGGTCTCAACAATACGGTCATTGGCAACTTCGTGGGAACCGATCCTACCGGCAATACAGCTGTTGGTAACGTGCGTTCAGGAGTCGTCGTTTCTGCTATCGCTGAAGGCGTTCAAATTGGCGGCGAAGGCAGTGGCGAAGGCAACGTCATTGGTGGCAATGGACGGTTCGGCATTAGCATCGCTGTGACTGGTTCGATCGAGAACAACTCCATCGGTGTCGGAGCCGACGGTACCACACCGCTTCCAAACAGTTTTGCAGGAATCGTGGTAGGTAACGACACAGGGACCGTTTCGGACATTAGTATTGGCGGCCCGAATGCCTCACAAGGCAATACGATTGCCAATAGTCCGCGAGGTGTCTGGGTACTGTCCAACGATGACGGTGCTACTGAGCGAGTATCGGTACTGGGGAACGACATTTATGCGTCTTCCATTCCCGTCCTGTTGGGATCGACCGGCTTGATCGCCAACGACGAAGGTGACGCTGACGCCGGTCCAAACCGTTATCAGAATTACCCGGAACTGGAAGCAAACCAGGTTGATGCAAACGTCGAAGTGGCGTACCGAGTCGACACCGACCCAGCAACGACTCCGGATGACACCTATCCGCTAAGAGTCGAATTCTTCGTGTCGGATGCCACTGGTTCCAGCCGGGTGGCAGTCGACGAATTCAGCGCCGATGACTTTGCAGCCGAAGGTTCGAAAACGATTGTTGTCGAGAACCTGGAATTGGCAGAAGGACAAACCATTGTCGCCACGGCAACTGATGCTGCGGGGAACACTTCTGCATACTCTCTTACCTCGGACTCTCCGACTCCAACGGAGCCGACTGAGCCAACCGAACCGACAGATCCAACGGATCCAACTGAACCGACGGACCCAACCGAACCCACAGATCCAACTGAGCCCACAGATCCCGCCTCTATCCCGGGAGACTTCAATGGAGACGAAGTGGTTACCGTAGAGGACGTCGATCTTCTCTTTGAGGCATTGGCTGGCGGATCCACGGATGCACAGTTCGACGTCAACGACGACGGGGTGCTGGACGACGCCGACATTGACTACATGATCGAAGGGCCAATTCTGTCCACGTTCAAGGGCGATACGAATTTAGACAGGACTGTCGACTTCCAAGACTTCTTAAATCTGTCCGCCAATTTCGGATCCACGGCAGACAGTTGGGGCCTAGGAGACTTTGATGGTGACGGCAGTGTTGCCTTCCCTGACTTCCTATTCCTATCGCGTAACTTTGGCATGGTAGGCGAAGAGCCCGTCGAACCAACCGAACCGACGGATCCAACGGATCCAACGGATCCAACTGAGCCAACCGAGCCAACTGAGCCGACGGATCCCAACGAGCCAATCGAAGCTGACTCTACGGAACCAAACGAGGAGAGCACTCAAGCGACGCCAATCACGGATTCGTCCGAACTGCTTGGATTGTCCATCGATAGCTCAGAGGACGTCGACTGGTTTACTTGGAACTCCAGCGGAACTGGAGTCCTCACGATCCGTATCACAACTCCAGCCGACCAGGATGCATTCACGTTGAAACTGTTCGCAGGCAATCCAAATACGGCCGTCTCGGTTCAGGAGCTAAAGCCTGGTGTCGTCAACATTGATGTCGTCGAAAGTGAAAAGTACCTACTGCAAGTGTCGAGTACCGAGAAGCAGATCGAAGTGTACGACGTCGCCTTAGCCTTCACGCCAGCAACCGAAGAAGAGCCGACCGAAAACGGTTCAGTAGAGGGT
>CAYQMZ010000420.1:0-6978 GCA_964418725.1 uncultured Pirellulaceae bacterium | reverse complement strand
CACACTTGGTGGTCTCCGCGGAATTAATAAAAGCAGACAGCAGGAGTAGAAGAACGAACGCTATGTATTTCATGGATTCGACCAAGCTAGTGAGTTGCTGGACATATCATGAAGCATCTGCACGCTTGAATCCAGCGAGGGCATTTGTGCTTAGGGGTAGGCTTAGGCTTCTCGCAAGGGCGTACAGCACGCAGGGATTCGTAGCCTCATCCACTACGGCGCCGCGAAGGTTTTCCTGCTAACCCTTGCCGTTTCGCTTGCTGCGAAAGAACCGTGACATGATCTCTCCACATTGAGCGTCCATCACGCCTTGCACGATTTCCGCGCGATGGTTCAAGCGTGCATCGCTAAGCAACTTGAAGACGCTCGTGACGCCGCCGCCTTTGGGATCTACCGCGCCAAAGACGACACGAGGCAGGCGGGCATTTAACGCAGCGCCCGCGCACATAGGGCACGGCTCGAGAGTGACGTAGAGTGTGCAGTCACCAAGCCGCCAGTTTTCCATCGACTCAGCAGCTTGTGTGATGGCGATCATTTCTGCGTGCGCCGTTGGATCCTTTAACTGCTCTCGCTGATTGTGAGCCGCCGCGATCACGCGTCCTTGGTAAACGATGACCGCACCGACGGGGACTTCACCGGATGCATAGGCCTGCTCGGCCTGTTGCAGTGCCATCTGCATATACGTTTGATGAAGCTGAATTTCATCCAAGGGTTTGCGTTCCTGTTTGCTATCTTGGCAATTCGACGTCAACTTTGATCGGCGATCCCAGGACTGGCTTGCGGGCCCGGTTAGCTGGGAAGGCGATGGGCTGCAGCAGTGCGGGACCACCGCCAATTTTCGTCGCGTCTATCACGATACGTCCCGCCGGCCCTGGCGTCGACCCAATCAAGGTTCGCCCGTGGTAAAGTCGAATCTCACGTGCTCCGGTGCTGGATACTTGGGCGTAGGAACGCTGCAAAGCTGACATCGCCAGGTAGTTGTCGGGCTGAATGCTTCCCCGAACGTCTACTTTGATCTTACTTTGGCTTTGGTTTTTGCTGTCCGATACTGCTTGCGGCAGATTCGCACTGACGAATGCCGTGATTGCACGTCCTTGTGTTTCGATCGGAGTGTCCTCAATGGCGACGGCTCGGAGTTCATGAAAGCCATCGGCGACGCGACTGGTATCAAATTGAACGGTTTTCCCTGGGAGGACGCGTTTTGCAAAAATCCCGTCTACGAAGATCTCAATGCTGCGAATGTCATTTCCGCTCTGCGATTTTGCGTCGACCGTGAACTCGATGACACCAGTAAGCTGTTTCGTTGTATCAAAGTCTTTAATCTCGACGTTTGGTGCGACGCCCCACGGTTGGCAAAGTGGATCGCCGACGATCAGCAACTCGTAAGGTTGCGGAACGGATTGGTAAAAGGATTCCGCAATACTGCAGCCACGGGCGTAGTGCACGTACATCCGGGGGTGAGGGAACTTTCGCAAGATGGCGAACGGTTCCGTTACGGTGCCACTGGATGCGGCGGCTCCGTAACGTAAGAAGTGAGTTAGGCATACTTGCGAATGGCCACCACCAAGTCGTCCGCCGTAGCTGGTGAAGTTGTCGACGATTGCGCCGGGCAACAGGGTGCTTCCACTGTCCCCCCAACGGGCCTTCGCGTAACCAACAACTGCCCCCATCACGTCCGGTTTCTTTCGTGGTAGGACGTTTACCGGGTCCTTGGCTCCTTCCAGTTCCACACCACGGACGCCTTCAGTCGCCAATTGATCGATCACGAATGGAAAGTGATCGTGGCGAACCCTGGAACGGATATCCTCTTGCTTCACAAAGTACATGGAGCCCTTGGGCGCGGTACCGTCGGCTTTTTCCGCGTTGATCAAGTACTGCAGAATCTCCGGCAGCGAGTTGCCCTGACTGCCTTTCGTATAGCCCAGCATGGTAGATAGGTAGTAGCGATGGGCGTAGTTGTTGTTGGCGTTAGTTCGATCTCCCATCATGTCGATGGAGTACCGTCCGCTGAAAGCACGCGTCACCACGGCTGCGCGCGATCGTAGTTTCTTGGCGTAAGAATTGGCCGACGGCGACTGGATCGCTTGAATTCGATTGCTTAGCACCAATTGGCTGAGGTACGTCAAGCTGGTGATGGACGCCCAGACTTTCTTTACCCCGGAGATGTCTTGTTCGAGGTCGACCCGGTAGGGAAACCCAGACGAGTAGACGATGTAGTCGATCTGCTTTTCAAGACCGCGCTTTTTGATGGCATCCATTGTTGGCTGGAGGATGCGGCCACGAAACTCATCAAGCGTTGTGTCGTGCGGCGGTTCCGGCCAATCAATGGTGAGGACGGAACCGGAAGGGATTTGCCGAAGTTCGGCGTAATTGTTGGCGACGGCCATAGACTTGGCATCGCTCGAATTGACCACCAAGAAAACGTTTTCTGGCCCGCCACCTGCGAAGGCGACTTTCGGTGCAAAGCAGCAAGTGACGACAATCAGGCTGCAGACGATCAGACTCAAGCGGAAAGGGCGTCGCGATCGATTATCACCGATGGAGGTCCGTGAGGCCGAGAACTTGGGCGTCGCAATTTGCATAACGGATCCTCTGAAGTGGCTGCTAAGGCAGTGGGCACTAGCTGAAGCAGGGAAGTGCCGGTTAGCGATGGTAAGTGCCTGCAAAAGCAGTCGTATTGGTCAAATTCTCGGAAACGGACGGGGTTTGGTTGGGCCGTAAGGTACTTTCTAAGGCCAACTTAGCTCGACTTCCCAGCAGATGCGACGAGCGATATACTGCCAGATTCGCCGGAATACGAGCCTGTCAATTCAATTTCCGTGATCGGACGTTCGGTCGCCAGTGGGCTTGATCCTGCGTCCCGCCCTGCTCGCACATTATTCTCTGCGGCAAGCAAAGTCTTGCGAAGGAAAAAGCAAATATAGATGTCAGAAGACAAAAAGAACCACTGGAGTTTCCTAACTAACCTCCTGGGGGTGGAAGGTTCTGCTGAAGCTGAAGCCGAGGCAGACCAGGAAGAGGCCAAGTCGGATGAGTCGACTAGCGGAGTCGAAGCCACAGGTTCCTCCGCCAGCAAAGGTCGAAAAGCCAAAGCCTGCAAAGAAAACAAAGCCAGGTTGGGGAGATCTAGCAAGTGCCTTTGGGCTTG
Organism: uncultured Pirellulaceae bacterium; assembly: GCA_964418725.1. Classification (GTDB taxonomy): domain Bacteria; phylum Planctomycetota; class Planctomycetia; order Pirellulales; family Pirellulaceae; genus CAYNJG01. Next base: position 3,830 of record CAYQMZ010000420.1, on the reverse strand, counting down.
CGTCGTCTCAGCCCGAGGAAGAACCAGAGCCCGAAGCCGCTGCGAGCGAACCAGCCAAAGCCAAAGCCCCAGCGGCGAAGCCAGCTCCAGTCGAAGCTGTTGAAGAGGTGGATGCTGAAGACGACAGCATTGGATGGGATGACGAAGAGCTACCATCTACCTTGCCCGGCTTTGGCCCCGCTGCCAAAGCTTCGGAGCCAGAGAACGCAGCACCAAGCCCAAAATCGAAAAGCCCTGAAAAACGTCGACAAGATTCGCGCGGCGGTGACGAAGAACGAAGCCAACGAGGCGATTCGCGATCTGGTCGTGGACGCCGTGATGAGTCGAGCGAGCCAAGGGGACGTCGTCGCGACCGTAACCGAGATCGGGACCGCGATTCAAACGATCGAGATTCGGATCGCGGTCATCGGCCAAGAGATCGCGATCGGGATGAGGTGACGTCTGGTTCTGAAGACGACCGCGTTAGCTCGGAAGTTCGGGGGTCGGAAGATCGAGATTCGGAACGCAGCGAAGAAGGTCGCCCTCGACGAAGACGCCGTCGCGGTGGACGTGGCGGCGACGGAGATCGTTCTGGAGCTGGCCGTGAAAGCCGGGCCGAAGCGAACGAAGACCGTGATGATGATTTCCAAGCAGAGTCCAGCAGCGACGAGCGTGACGATTCGGAAGATCGACCACGTCGACGGCGTCGCCGAAGACGCGGCGGATCGGATTCGCAAGTGTCCGCAGAAAAGTCAGATGCGCGTGACGATTCCAGTTTTGAGTCTGAGGACGAAGAACGCGAATCCGTCCGACGACGACGGCCACGCGGGCGAGGGCGAAACCGAGACGAAGTCGAAGCTCGCGACGACGAGAGCTTTGAAGAATCGTCTGGTCGTGAATTCGATGAAGACCACGACGACGATGATGACGGTGATCGGCAGCCTCGCCGACGTCAAAAATTCACGTCTTGGTCTGAGGCGATTGGCGTTGTGGTTGATGGAAATCTGTCCCGTCGTTCATCGAGTGATCGTGGACGCGGAGGTGGCAACCGCAGTCGTGGCGGACGCGGTGGGCGCGGTCGTGGAGGTCGCGGACGAGGGAATGGCGGTAACGACCAAGGCGGAAACCGCAACGACGACTATTGATCTGATGCCGTGGCGTTGTTGGCCACAGCTTGAGCAAATCTGATGACGCACGCTGCCATGAAAAAATGGAGCGTGCGTTTTTTCGTACTGGCGTGTGGCGTCACCGTTGCTGCCTGCTGGTTCGTTGGCTCCAAACTTGTCGCACCAGCACAGTGTCCCGTGCCGATGCCCGACACCAATCTAGCAATTCGCGATTGTGCGCTGGTGACGGGCAGTGGCTGCAAATGTGCGGCTTGGCTGATCCCCAACTATTCAGCCGAAGCCACCGTGATTCTAGCGCACCCGATCCGTGCTAACCGTCGAGCCATGTTTGCGCGGGCCAAGTTGTACCACGAGCTTGGATATTCGGTTCTGCTGATCGACTTGCAGGGACACGGTGAAAGTGGTGGGCAGCACATTACGTTTGGACATTTGGAACAACACGATGTTCTGGCTGCCGTCGAGTTCGTGCGCGAACAATCTCCAACACACCGAATCGCTGTCGATGGATGGTCGCTTGGCGGAGCCGCGGCCCTGCTGGCGTCGTCGCCACACGTTGACGCACTGATCTTGGAATCTGTCTACTCCACGATCGATGCTGCAACGCACAATCGGCTTGCTCGACATTTAGGCGGCTTGGCTTACGCAATTCGTCCGCTGTTGCTTTGCCAGTTGCCGTGGCGTCTGGGCGTGAGTGCACAACAGCTACGGCCCATCGATTCGTTGTCGAATTGCGAATGTCCCGTGCTGATTATGGCAGGCGCCCGAGACGAGCACACGACGCTCGCGGAGACGAAGGCAATGTTCGCAGCAGCCAAGCATCCCAAAGAACTGGTGATCTTCAAGACGGCAAAGCACGATGATTTGTTCCGGGTCGATAGAGAACGCTACGAACAAGCCGTGGCCGTCTTCTTGCGGCGGCATCTTGCTCTTCAGCCGCAGCGGTTGCCTGTTAAGACCCTCCCGCGTGATCGCGAGAGGTAGGCGTTGTAAGCAGGCACCCGACAAAAGTCTATGTTGTACGCTGGACTTCCGTGACCTTCAGAGAAACTGAATTTCTTGGAAGCGTGTCCGTGTGTGCAACTGCCCATCTGACTCTTGTCGGGTGCTCCATCATGTATTGTGTGTCCCGCTTGTTTGAAGCGGATCGTCGTTCGACTTACTAAGCGGCTTGCGCTGGGTGCACGACTGCCAGAACGCGAGCCACTTTGCCGTAGGCTGTGACCATTGGACTGTACGTCGCGTGCAACCATATTTTGTTGCCATCTTTGTCGACTGCTTGGAATCGACGTTCGAGGCTTTCGCCACGCCGCAAGGCGGCCCAGAAATCTTGGTAACTGGGTTGCTCTCGTTCATCGGGACGAACAAGCACGTCATGACTCTTGCCGAGGATTTCTTCGCGCCGGTATTTGGTCATCGCCAGAAAGTTGTTGTTCGCCTTGACGACTTCGCCTTCTGGTGTGAATTCCGCAATCGCGTGCGAGCGTAGCAGTGCTGCTAAAAACATACGCGGACGATTGTTTAATCCGATCATCGTGAACTCTCTCTGCGGTCGATCATTGTGCTCTCACTATTTACTTGCGTCAGATTCCGCTCCGAGACAAATGCAACGCGATTTGAATTGTTTGCCATTCAAGGTAAACAGAATCGACCAGACCGATCAATCATTGCACTGATCCGTCTGTATTCGATGGGCAGCGCATTTCCCGCATGCAATTGCCCAATGAAGTTGAACGGTTTGGTTGGTTCCATCCGATTTTTATATCGTCCAGTTTTTATCTGCTTGAGTTTGGATCATAGGAATCATGCGAGTACAAGCGGCTGAAGAAGTAGTAGTTCCCGGTGGTGCACAGCCTGTGTTATTAACTTGCCGCGAGGTGGCTGATCAATTGCAGGTGAGTGTATCTACTGTAAAACGCATGTGTGATCAGGGTGTTTTGGAATCGGCTCGAACTGCTGGTGGACACCGCCGCATCGTGCTCAATAGTGTGCTGCGTTATCGGTTTGGGGACGACTTGCCGCCGGCGTTAAATCCAGAGACTTGCGACACCGATGAGATCGTTTCGATGTTGCTTAGCCGTCCGCATGAGTTGCAAGGCTTGGTGTTGTCGTCGTTACAAGAGGGAGTGAGCGTCACTCAGTTGTTGGATGGAGTGCTGTCGCTTGCGATGCGTCAGGTCGGCGAGAACTGGTCGAACGGCACGATGGACGTCTTCGAAGAGCACATGTGTTCCCACAATCTCTATTGTGTGCTTTCGGCGATTCGCTCATTCATTCAAGGGCGAAAGAAAGTCAAAGAGTCGGCGCCACTGGCGATTGGCGGAACAGCTGCCTTCGAAGGGCATTCGCTGGCATCGATGATGGTCGAACTGATATTCGAAGACTGTGGCTGGAAAGCTCGGAACATGGGGGCTCTACTGCCCATGCAGAGTTTGATTTCTGCGGCGGGAGACCTGAAACCCAGTATTGTTTGGGTGAGCTACACCTATGTGTCAAATCGCGAGCGGACGATCGTGGACAATCAAGGACTTGTTGCAGCCATGGATTCGACTCAGAAGCTGATCGTAGGTGGCCAGGGGTTGGACTGCGAATTGCTACCGGAGATGAGCTTTGACTTTCACGGTGCGACACTGGCGCATTTGCACAGCTACATTCAAAAGTTTGGCAGAGGGGCGACAAACGCACGCTAAGATTGTGCGCCGTTTTCGAACGGTACGTGTCCTTCCG
>CAYQMZ010000419.1:3941-6982 GCA_964418725.1 uncultured Pirellulaceae bacterium | reverse complement strand
CGGTGTTAACTCGCCGCGGATCACCGGGGGCGTAGGGTCGCAGTTTCTGGAGTACCGTAACCTGCGCCAGCGCTTGCGGGTCGGAGAGTTGTTGCTCGTAACTTGCAACGTACTGCTGCTTGAGGGTGGCAAGTTCCTCTTCTGGGAAGGCGGGCTTTGTAAGTGCCTCGTTCATCAAGTTCAGTACGGGAACAAGTGTGTCTCGCTTTGTTTCCACGGTGCACGTCAACGAGCCCGGCGTACTGCTAAAGCTCATCTTTGCTCGATACTTGTTGAGGTCATCCTTGAGCTGTTGGCGGTCTCGCAGCTTCGTGCCACGAAGCAACATGCTGCCGAGCAACTTGGTGACTCCCCCAGTGTCTTGCAGCGATTGTTCGTCGCCAAAACGCAATGTGTAGCGAAGGTTGAGCAGGCCGCCGCGAGTTTTCTTGGGGATAGCCACGACAGAGATGCCAGACGGCAATTTCGAACGAATGCTGCGTGCCTCGATGTTTGCTGCAGAGACGTCGAATTTCTCGCCTGTCTCGACGGCACCACGGCCTTTGTAATCGCCAATCATCTTGGCCAAGTCAGGCGTAGCGGGGATTTCTGCACGCGAGGGCTTTTCGGTGGGCAAGAACATCCCCAGCGTACGGTTGTTGCCGATCAAGAATTCTTTGGCCACGCGGTTTACATCTTCAACGCTCGCCGATTCGAGTCGATCACGATAGAGGAAATACAGTCGCCAATCGCCTTGGGATGCCCATTCAGAGAGGTCGATTGCAACGCGCTGGCTGTTGTTGAATGATTGCTCCCAATCCGACAACAAACGAGAGCGTGACCGCTCGACTTCCTCTTTGGTTAGCGGTTCAGCCTCCAGTGACTCCAAGACTTCAATCATGGTGTCAGCGACTTTCTGCGGATCGACGCCGGCAACGACTTCTGCAAGGTACATGACGAGGTTCGGATCATGCGTAGGGAAAACACCGCCGCCAACGCTGGCTGCAAGCTTGGTTTCGACCAACGCTTTGTACAGTCTGCCCGACGGAGCTTGTGACAGCGAGGTTGCCAGGATGTCGGTCGTTGGGAAGTCTGGGTGTGGTCCGGCAACGATGTGATAGGCGACTCCCACCATTGCAACATCGCCAACGCGACGAAGAATCACTTGGCGTTCGCCGTCCTGTGCTGGTTCTTCGGTGTAGGTGTAGTTGAGTTTTCGAGTCGGACGCGGAATAGCACCGAAGTACTTTTGAATGTACTCGAGAGCTTTTCGGGGTTGGAAGCTACCCGACACGACGATCATCGCGTTATCCGGTTGGTAAAACCGCTTGTAAAACTCACGCAAGTTCTCGACTGGTACACGTTCGATGTCGGCGCGGTTCCCGATTGTCGACTGTCCGTAGTTGTGCCAGTCGTAGGCGGCAGAAGTGATTCGCTGGCGAAGGATTCGAGACGGACTATTTTCGCCGCGTTCGAACTCGTTACGAACAACCGTCATTTCTGAAGCGAGGTCCTCGCCTTTGATGTAGCTGTTCATCATTCGATCAGCCTCCATCTTGATACCAAACTCCAGATTTTCGTCCGTCGCAGGCATCGTCTCGAAATAGTTCGTTCGGTCCAGCCACGTTGTGCCGTTCATTGATCGACCACCGCCATGATCGCGAACAGCTTTTGGAATGTTGTCAAACGTGGGCGTACCCTTGAACACCATGTGCTCCAGCAGGTGAGCCATCCCGGCTTCACCGTAACCTTCGTGTCGTGAACCGACGAAGATCGTGTTGTTGACCGTAACGGTGTCCTTCGTTGGGTCGGGGAACAACAGGACACGCATTCCGTTTTCCAAAACGTATTCGCTGATACCCTCAACCGAAGCTACTTCTTTGGGCATGGTTTGCGCGTGCGTCATAGTCGAGAACAACACGGTCAGAATGACTGTGGCCTGTATGCAAGTCGAACGGAGCATGTCGTGTCCTTTTGGCGGTTCCGAGGTGTTCACTTTTTGCAGATCGTAGCAAAGCTGTCGGTTTTAGAACAGTTGAGACGGAACGTCACATGCTGACGCGTTCCACTAAGATGGCCTTCGCCTCGATGTGTTGCGCAGTGGGAATCACCGGAAGGTAGGTCGCTTGAGTTCCCTCGCGGCGGTGGCATGTAGGGGGAATGCAGCCAACTTGGGTTCAGGAAGTCCACAAAAAAAGCGTTTCCAAGCGACGCTTGGAAACGCGGATACTCGTTCAGTGCCGAGTCTAAGCTGCTCGGAAGTTGCCCAAGACTAGTTCGGGCGTCGTCGGCGCGGGTTGTCGTCGTCGTCTCCCTCGCCATCATCAGATCCTCGGCGTCGACGTTGGTTACGGTCTCCACCGTCTTCCCCGCCGCCCCGACGACCTTGTCGACCAGCGCCTCCCTGTTGGCGTCCGCCGCCTTGTCGCCCGCCACCCTGACGGCCACCGAATGCTGCGAAACCTGCTGCACCGCCGCGACCGGAGGTGAATTCAAAGGTATCGCCCATGAGCTTTTCGATCTTGCTGGAGCTCACTCCGGCATCGGCCAGAGCTTCCATGTACAACTCTTTTCGAAGTTCGGCGATTCGCTTTTGAAGCTTCTCTTGAACGTCGCGGCGAGCGTCTTCCAGTTCTTCTTCCTCGTCGTCGTCGAGGTCGACATCCGCCGACTTCAGGGCGTTAACCAGGTTCCCTTGTGAGAATTCGTATTGGAATTTGAGTTCTTTGAAGCGTGCCTTTTGGCTTGACTTCAAAACGTCGAGCAGATCTTCTTGGGCGTCTTCGTTGGCCTTCTTAATCTTCTTCACGACAGGGGCCATCATTTCTTCGCGTTCTTCCTGCGACATGTCACGCATCGAACGGAAGTCGATTCCTTCGTCCCTGATCAACGTGAACATGTTTGGCATATCACGTTGAAGATCACGGATTTCAGAAATCTGATTGTCACTCAGGTCGAGTTCTTCCTGTACGTCATTGCGGAGGGCAAAGTTGACGTCATTTGTGCCCGTGGACCCCAGGCCTGGAATGCCACCAAAGCCGCCTGTGCGACCGCCGCCGGTT
>CAYQMZ010000419.1:1246-3931 GCA_964418725.1 uncultured Pirellulaceae bacterium | reverse complement strand
ACCACCGGGTTGAGCGTATGCGGACATCGAAGCGACTGCCAAGAAGGTGATTACCAACGCGCAGTGACGCCAAGCTTTAAACTTCATCATTTTCTCCCGAAGAGTCGTGGCCAACTATCTTGTTAGGTTTTAGTTTCCTGTGAACTAAAACGAAATAGCGGTCTAATCATCCACAGCTTCGGCTTCGGAAGGCGTAATTATTCCGTCCCCATTCAAGTCGAACTTCTGAAAGTCCCTGTAGTCGCGTTCTTTTCGGCTGCGGGAGTTCATGTACTCGCCCATGGTGACTTGCCCGTCGGCATTTTCGTCCTTGTCATCCCACCAACGGGGCGTTCCCTTGGGACGCTTGGCTTCCTTGCGGAATGAGTACTGCCCGTCGTAACTGTCGGCGCCTTCAATCAGCTTTGACGTTGGTGTCTCCTGTTTCTGTTGCTGCTGGCCACTTCGCGACCGCCCTGATGATCCGCCGCTCATCTGTTTTGCGATGTCGGTGATTTTCACCTTGCCAGTGGTGTTGACGCCTCGGCTGCTGAGAAAACGCTTGACGCCTTCGCTCATTTTGCTGAAGTCAATCGAGCCGTCCCCGTCCTGGTCGAATCGTTGTAGCATGGATGCGGGGTTAAAGCCGGAAGGACCGCCGCGTCCGCCTCGGCCTGAGTCTCCGCCACCACGGCCTCCTCGTCCTGAATCGCCGCCGCGTCCGCCTCGACCTGAGTCCCCGCCGCCTCGACCACCACGTCCGGAATCTCCGCCGCGGCTGAATCCACCAAAGAAGGAAGATCCAAATGGCGAGCCACTGCGTCCGCGATCGTCGCCACCTCGGCTTCGTTCGCTACTACGGGAATTGCGAGAGCGTGAGCTCGAGCTGTTGCGCGTTCGATATCGTTCGGCCATTTCTGCCCGGGTCAATCGTCCATCGTTGTCGAGATCAGATTCCCGTGGATCGGATTGCCACGGAATGCCTTGCCACTCTTCGTACTCCAGCACTCCGTTCTTATCTTTGTCGTATCGTTCCATGGTGCGGTCCAGCGTCGAGAGAACGCTGTCGTCGAACATGCGTTCGATATCAACGCTGCGACCATTCAGCAGATTGGGGTCGACACCAAAGCTGGTGTAGTTCGTGTCTTCGCCAAATCCCTTTACCAATGGGTATTCGAATTCTTCGTCCTTGTCGTCTTTCTTGCGTTTGTCGTCGTCACGACCTCGACTTCGTCCGCCACGGTCACGACCTCCGCTACTGCTGCCGCCGGCGACATCAGAAATAGAAAGGGGAAACTTCAGCGACTTGCCGCTCTGCCGGACCATCCCTTCGAGGAACCCGCGGGCGCGATCAGAGACCTCGTTTTCTTCCAGCTTTCCGTTTCCGTTTTGATCCATGCGTTCCATCATGCGGCGTCGAAAGTCCGCCATGCGGTCACTGCTATCGCCACCGCGTCCACCGCCAAAGAAGCTACTTGAACCACCTCGTCCACCGCCGCGGTCGCCACCACCGCGTCCACCTCTGCCACCGCCGGGTTGAGCCAACGCGACTGTCGTGGTGAGCAGAACGATGCAAAACGCGATCAGTCGGCTATTGCTGATGAGAAAGCTGTGCTTGGTGTGTGACATTGGAATCACGCTCGCTGCTTAGTGCCTTGAATGAATCCGCAAACGACGAATGAACGACTCAGTCTACCGGCCGCCGCCACCGCGACCACCACGTCCTCCTCCGCCGCCACCGCCACCGCGGCCAGTTCCTCCGCCACCGCGGCCTGATGTTCGACCACCACCGCCGGGGCCTCCTCCCCCAGGACCGCCGCCACCGCGGATTGCCTGAAAGAATGCGGCGCGACGCTGTGCTGCCGCTGCATCACTGCTTTGAGTCGACGAACTACTACTGGACGAGCTGCTGCTGTTGGTCGTCAGGCCTTCACCGTCGGTCTTGATCACATCTGGGTATGCATTCTTGAGCATATCAATGATGGATTTCGGTGACGATTGCGATTGCAGTCGTCCGATTGTGTATTCCTCAGTTGGAGCGGCTTCGGCCCAGCTATCCAGTTGGCGGACAACCTGCTCGACCTCTTTCACCAACGGACCCGGTGCCGAAACAATGATCAGGTTGCTGCCAGGGTCGGCAGCCAAGGTCATCTTGGAGACTTCGCCCGTGGTAGAGGTGGTTTGGGTATCGCCTCCGCCACGACCAAATCCGCCGAATCCAGGGAAACCACCTCCTCCGCGGGTGCTGCGGGAGCGTTGGTTCGCGTCGAAGATCCGGTCGGCGTAGATTGACTTCAAAACCTCGAGTACCGACTCGGCACTCGTATTGATGACAGGAATGTAGGTTGGCTTTGGATTGGTTTTAACCTCGACCGGACCGTCCTCGATGTCGATGGCTTTCAGGTAGTCTTCGACGTTTCGTACTTGAGCTCGCGTGCCTTCGACAAAGAGACGGTTGAGTCGCTTGTCGGCGATGATCTTTGGTGCACCAATCGATGACGAACCGCCACTAGCAAAGAGCCCCATGGCTCCGCCCCGCCCGCCGGATTCCTCACCATCCGATACAGTGCCGCCGGTGAATAGCGTTTCAAGTAGCGTCTGGGCTTCCTCCGCAGTCACATGCTTTAGGTGAAAAATGTGATACTTGGGGCCTGTATTGTTGCCCATGACTTGGCCGAGCAGTTCTTCGAGTCGGTCGGCTGCCTC
>CAYQMZ010000419.1:0-1236 GCA_964418725.1 uncultured Pirellulaceae bacterium | reverse complement strand
TGATGATGACAAGCCCTTCATCTGTCGGCGTAAGGATGATTTCGGGAGCCTGTTGCGCGGCGACCTTTTGCTGGCCTTTTAGGCTGATCGCTGTCTTGGATGGCTTACGTTGGGCGTCCTCGCTGGAGGCTACGGGTTGGCTGACGAATACCGTGCGTGAGCTATTCGTTGCCGCCTTCGCCATTCTTGCGAGCTCGGTGTCATCGTTCTTGGTTGGCTTCTGAACGGAATCCAGTTCAAGGCCCTGCAGGTCATCGGAGCCAATTGGATCCAGCTCCTCGGAATCCTTTTTCTCCTTGGCGTTATTGCTGTCTTTTTCATCCTCGCGTGGAACGACACGGATGAGAGGTGCGCGTTCCGGCTGTCGGATGATGCGGATGCGATTGCCGTTCCCAACGGTCGGCCACATCTGACGCATGCGTTCGATTGCCAACGGCATGGCGTCCTCGCTGATGGGAAGGACACGCGTTACTGGGCCGCTAATTTTGCCGCTGGACGAAATTCGCTCGCCCATTTTGCCGAGCAGTCCGCGGATCTGTTCTAGTTGCGCCGCGGTTCCGTTAACGATCAATTGGTTCGGATCGAAAGTGGCGTCGACGATCGGAGCGTTTTCCGTCGGCTCTTCGCCCTCTGCCCCAAACATGCGCTCGATAAGTGCGACGGCCAGCATGGGATCAACACGGCGAAGTGGAATAACGTCGATGTCTGCCGGTTCTTGCTCGACTTCTGAAATCGTCGCTTCAATGATTCGGTGCTGCTCAAGCGAGCAGTAAGCAAGGATGCTATCGGCACGAGTTTGAAGTCGCACGCGTGAATCGCCGGAAAACAGTGTTTCCAAGATGCGTAAAACGACCTGTGGATCTTCACGCTTGACTTTGTGAGAGATGAATTCGAGTGCTGCCGAAGTGCCGGACTGTTGAGCGTCTGCGTCAACTCGCAGCACAATTTGCTCGACCAGTGCAACCTTCTCTGGTGATCCCGTCGCGTAAACGACCTTTCCCTTGGTATCCGTCGAAATACGAATCGTGCCGTCTTCGGCGGCACTGGCCTCCAATTCGATGCCCAGCAGAGGCTTGGCGACGGCCAATACATCGTCGGCGGTCGCGTGCTTGAGGCGAAATGAACGAAGCCCTTCGGAGCCAACACGGCTTTCCACGTTCTCCAGGACGTTCTTGATTCGGCGTAGGTTCTCGCCGGTTTCCGAAACGATGATCTGACGGGCCAGGGGAACAGTGA
>CAYQMZ010000418.1:0-6992 GCA_964418725.1 uncultured Pirellulaceae bacterium | reverse complement strand
CGGAGTGACTGCGTGATATTGGTCGACGAGCGGATTGTCGACCTTGGTTCGTTTGCCACCCGGCCACACCACTTCGACACGCTTCACGGACGTTCGTTTGCCTAGCCCAAAGTGCAACCAGTTTTGATGTTGAGCCCAAACGGAATGGCCAGTCGCATAGTGCTGGACCAGCTTTTTCCCATCGCCCTAGGTCAGTTCGACCTTCGCCCCCAAGGGCGAGATCGCCGTTCCAGCTTTGCCCTGCAACTTCACTCCGATCCAATGATTCTCACGATGCCACTGATTGCGGACAAAGTACAGATTCCTTTGATCCGTGCGTCGATCTGAATGTTCCACCAGCAGATCAACGCGTCCATCGGCGTCTAAGTCGGCACTAACCGTAGTTCGTGAATCAAACTCGAAGGAACAGTCCATCAAGTAGCCTACATTGACGAACCCTTTGCCATCGAGGTTCATCAGCAAGGCGTTGTGTTCGTAGCCGTTCCACGAAATCGCATTGCCGGAGAACAGGGGCTGCATGTTCGTGAACAGTTCTTGGATCGCCTTGTCCGGTCGCTGGCCCTTTTTGTAGTAGATGTCGTGACACCAGAACCTTGTGCAGTAGTCCTTGGTCGTTTTGCCGCTAGTCTGGCCGTTGACGATGTAGATATCCTGGTCACCATCGGAATCAAAGTCCAACGTGGTGCTCCCCCAGGACCAGCCGGTACGAGCACAAGTCTCGTTGAAATCGGCCTGTTGAAAGCCATCCTTGCTGCGTAGGAAGAGCCGATTGCCGTAGCCCATCTTCATCCGAGCTTCGTTGTAGTCGGGGAACTCGTCCCTTCCCAATCCCATCTTCTCCAAACGGCGGGCGGTCGTTGAACTCATGCCGATGGTGATGAAATCCAAATCGCCATCCAGGTTGAAGTCACCGAAACTGTGTGACATACCAAACGCAAATCCCTTGGGGCGTAGAGAATCGCTTGCGTCCGTGAATGTCCCACGATTCGCATCATTCAGCAGAAAATCTGATCCCCAAAAATCGCTGGTCATCAGTAGATCCAGATCGGCGTCACCATCCAAGTCGACGAAGGAAGAACTGAAGTTTCTACGCTTCGCTTTTCTGCCTAGCCCAGCGAACTCCGTGACGTCCCGAAACTTTCCTGTCCCATCATTCACCAACAGGTGCGATGGAAAACTATCGGCGGCATCGTAATAGGGCGTTGGAATCTCTCCGTTTTGATAGCCATGCTTTTGCTGGCCAACAAACAAATCCGGATGCCCGTCGCCGGTAATATCCCCGGCAGCAATGGCTGCCGGTATTCGCAACCTGCCTGCAGATTGAATCCGCACACCGGGATTTAGAAATTTCCCCGTCTTGGAACCCTTAAAGAAGTAAACGTAGTCGTTCTTTCCTGCGCCAACGAAATCGGTGACGCCATCGTTGTCGAAGTCCGCAAGTACTCCGGCATTGAGGTGCCGTACAGGAAAGTCACAAAAGTCGCTGGTGGTGAACTTCCAGTTTCCCTGATTCCAATAGACGCGATTGAAACCACCCACGATGACTTCGGGCAATCCGTCACGATTCAGGTCATGCACCATCACGGGATGAATCGTTGTGGCCGCTTTCTTTCCAGTTTGATCACATTGAAAGTTCTCAACCATTTCCGTCTTGAACGCGGGCTCGCCGGCTCGCTCATAGACGTACAGCTTGCTGGCATCGATGAATTCAGGAACCTTTGGTTCTTCCGGTGTCGCGGGTTTCATCCACCGAATCGCCAACTTGCCACGCACGATGAAGCGACGTTTGGTTGACTTTTGCTGGGCATGGATCAGGACTGAGACGCTCGACTTCGCACCGCTGTCCGTCGTCTCCGGTTCGAATTCTTGATGATGCCACTCCGTTTCGACAATCCGATACCCGGCCGACTCAAATCGCGAAACTACGTCGACAAAATCTTCACGGCTGAGTTCGGCGCTGGAGGACGCATCTTTGCGGACGATGCCGTGGTCTAGCGTTTTGCTGGTCGCACGTTGAGGCAGTCGAATTCGCCCAAATTGGAACTCACGCAAGACGGAGAACTTATCCTTCCTGTGAATCAGGTTGTCCCACAAGCGGACAAATGTATTCTCGTAGTCTTGTGCCTGAACTTCAGCGGCCCAAACCGTCTGGTCGTGGTGTTGGCGCACCTTGACCAACTCGGACGCAGTGTTGATTTTGCCATCTTGTGCATGTGAGACGGATACTCGTAGTCCAATGGCGACAAGAATTGCTACGGTTGCTCGCAACCACGGTTCTCGGAATGCTTGGGACATGTGACCAACCAGCTGAATCGAAATCACAAAATGAGTAAGCTTCAAGTATAGCTATCGAATCTCACGTCGGCGACAAACTAGATTGCTCGCCAGTCCCTTGAGCTGAAAGCGGGCAACCCAGCTGATCGATGGTACGATGTAACGATTGAGTAGTTTGCCGCCGTTAGACCAATTTCTACGATGAAAAATCGCCAACGCTTGCTTGGGGGCCTCGCCCTTGTTGCTATCGGGATCGTTGTCTGGATGGCCTTCCCATTCGGAGACCAAGCCTCGGGTACGGTGCAACAACTTACGATCGCAAAACGGGATGACGGCGGATTTGCTACTTCCGACAAGTGCGCGAGCTGCCACCCGGATCAGCACTCTAGCTGGCACGCGTCTTTTCATCGCACCATGACCCAGGTCGCGTCCCCCGCAACAGTGGTGGGTTCATTCGACGACGTAGAACTTGAGACCGACGGACAAACGGCAAAGCTGTATCGCCAGGGAGACAAATTCTTCGTCAACACAGTGGACCAAGGTTGGGAGAAGGAGAAGTTCGACGAATGGACTCAATCGAGAATGTCGAACAGTCCCGATCCTTTCGATTCCGTCACCTCCGAATCTACGCCGCGAGTCGACGCTGAGGTCTTGATGACGACCGGCTCTCATCACTTCCAAGCCTATTGGATCAAAGGCAAGGAGGGTCGCGAGCTTTGGCAGTTCCCGTGGCGATGGCATATCGCCGAAGAACGCTGGGTTCACAGAAAAGACGTTTTCCTGTCACCGCCGGAGTGGCGACCTGGGATGTGGTTCCGGGTTTGGAATAGCCAATGCATTTACTGCCACAGCACCGGCCCGCACCCTGGCAAGGATGTTGAGACCGGAGTTATGGCCGACACCAAAATTGCCGAACTGGGAATCTCCTGCGAAGCATGCCACGGCCCGGCGGAGCAACATATTGCTTTCCATACGAACTCAGGGGAGCAAAAGGACTCGATCGTAAATCCCACCAAGCTTGGCCACCAAAGGTCGGCTCAGGTCTGCGGACAGTGCCATTCGCACTTCAAACACGACGACGATCTACTTGCCGTACATGGCCCGCAATTCCGGCCAGGCAAAGACCTTTTTGATTTTGGATCTTTGGAACCGCCGCCCAAACACCCGGTTGTCATGAGTCGCTACTGGGGCGACGGAGCGAATCGCAGTGGTGGGCGAGAGTTCAGCGGCATGTCGTCATCAGAGTGTTACGTGCAAGGCGAACTCGCGTGCACGAGTTGCCACAGCATGCACAAGAGTGAGCCGAACGACCAACTGTCAGAGATCGGCAAGGGCAACCACGCATGCCTGCAGTGCCATGAACAGCTGGCCGACACCGAGGCACTGACGGCTCACACGCACCACGCCGCCGATTCCAGCGGAAGTGAATGCTACAACTGCCACATGCCTCACACCAACTATGCGTTGTTCAAGGCAATCCGCAGCCACCGCATCGACGTACCACGCGTTGTGTCCGTTCAATCCAACTCGCGTCCAAACGCCTGCAATCTTTGCCATCTTGATCAAACGCTTCAGTGGACAGCTCAAAACCTGAAGAACTGGTACGGAATTCCAGAGCCAAAGCTGACCTTCGATGACAAGTACATCAGCGCTGGCCAGCTCTGGGCGTTGAAGGGTGACGCCGGTCAACGGATCATCGCCGCGTGGCATTTCGGTTGGAACGCCGCCAGAGACGTATCCACCACCGAATGGATGGTGCCAACGATCGTAGAGCTGATGAAGGATCCCTATGCAGCGGTGCGTTGGGTAGCCTTCGATGCTCTGCGTGCCGATCCGAAATTCGTGAACGTTGATTTCGAATTCGACGCTCCAGAGCCGTCACGCGACGAAATGGCGCAGCAGATCCTCAATGACTGGATGCAAGGCAAGCAGCATGTGCCCACAGAGCCTGCCGATACGCCAACTGAAACTAGAAATCGCTGGGCGCGGACCCTGTTCACTTCAGACGGACTGCCGGACACATCACAAATTAAACGCGTGCTTTCCGATCGCGACCAACGCATGGTAGCCGGCGTCGAGTAGCCGCTGCCGCAAGCAACACCAACACTGGGAACTGCGAATGGATTCGAAGCCTGAAACATCGGAAAAACAAGCAACAAAAGCCTCGAGTGCGCCGAGGCCGAACCGCGATGATCTCGCCCAGTCCCTCGATTCGGATACAAGTGATCCGTATGCCTACATGGCTGAAACAGCCTTGCTATTCGCAGCCTACACACCACTGTGTTTGCTTGGGCTGTTTGTAGCAAACCTGATGCGTATTCGGTTTCCACGAGAAAAGGCTGCAGTCTTGGCAGATCTGCTGCTTGTCTATGGCCCTCCCGTCACGCTAGCAACAGCAATCATCCTTGGGGCAGTCGTAGCCAACGCCCGAAAGAGCATTGGCGGAGCCGTCGCGTTCTGGTTCAGCGTAGTAATGCTCGTTGTTTGGATAAATGCAGCAGCATACTTGGGAGTTTTCGACTGAACTGCCGCAGTCGCCAAGACTCAACTGACGTTCCGAGGCATCATTGCAGCCGCAA
The DNA here is from genome assembly GCA_964418725.1 of uncultured Pirellulaceae bacterium. Classification (GTDB taxonomy): domain Bacteria; phylum Planctomycetota; class Planctomycetia; order Pirellulales; family Pirellulaceae; genus CAYNJG01. Next base: position 2,139 of record CAYQMZ010000418.1, on the reverse strand, counting down.
TAGTCTGATCAATCGAGTGCCGATCTGTGGACGCACGGGCTGACAATACACAAGCCCAGCGGCGGCGAAACGACGGACTGAACGAAACGGCAATACGGAACGCTCTTGGCCGGTTATCGCATGGCGGCTATCGGCGGGGCTCCCTTTTGCCCGAGCTACGATTGGAATGTCTTTCCCATTCCGTGCGGACAACGAAACAGCCTTACTCTCACTGCCACCGGCGATTTTGCCGACCGGTTGCCGCACGATTTGTTTCTCAGGCTCCATTTCAGCTTTCGGCTCCGGCACTTCTTCGCCTTGGCTGTCACGATCTACAGTTTCAACGGCGGGCGGACTCGGTTCGCTAACTGATGCCGACGACTCGTTCAAAGCGATTGCTTTCAAATCATTGCTCTTGCCATTCGATTCACGCTCCTCGCCCACGACACTTGCTATAAGTGTTTGAGCGTCCTGCTCGCTAGATTGACTCGACGGCAATAGTCCATTGTTCTCAGCAGAGGGAACAGTGGCGGACTTTGCTTGGGCCAATTGATCACGCGACTTGATCAATGCAAACATCTTCGGCTGAATCCTGGAAAAGATATTTTTTGCTTCCCCCAACAGGATTCCTTCAATCGCGTCGCGGTTGTTTCGCAGCCCTTCGCGAAGCCCCTTCCCCACCCTGGCTTTCGTTGCACCAAAACCAGACGTTCGCACCACGTTCGGACTACCGATCTGCACGTCTACCGTGGAGAGTGATAGTCGCGTGTCCTGCAGCGAGAGCCCTGATTCTGTTCGGGTCGCAACGTAGCGGACGACGAGTGGCCGAGTTCTGGCAAGCTCAATGGGCAACGTAGCTACGTCTGCGGAAAAGACTGCACTCTTCAGCGATGTCCTACCAATCCGAAGCGAGATATCCGACAGATCAACGTCGAATTCAAAGCGTTCCTCTTCGTTGTCCGCAAGCCTGACGTTCGCCAGCTGTGCTCCGTAGGTGATATGCCCGAAGTTGGCCATCACCGACATGCCGCTTGCTGTGATCCTTCGCCCCACGTCGGGAACAGACCCGGAGATGCTTTCCGCCACCGAATATTGCGGGACCAGTCCCACACTGACGATCAACAACAGAGCATTCAAGATATTCCGCGACATGTTCGATCCTCGTCTGTTTCAAAAACCCTTGTTCCATTGAGCGAATTCAAACAGTTCGCCGTGCGGGCTCCTCCGCCTCTAAGCGGAGCACGAACTGTTTCAACAGTCTGGAACTGGCTTTAGGCAACAGGTGTGCCAAGCGTCGATGGAGACAATTCAGCCACAAATGCAGGCAAAAATGAATTCCCGTACGTGGCAAAGCGATCGAAGTAATTACATCTGCGGTCACTTTGTTACAAGTGCGATCGAAAGAGACCTAAGGCCGCGAGGACTTAAAGCGGATGTCGTTCGTGGTGAACAGTCAGCAGAACCAAAGTGATTCGCTGCCTGGTTCGCCAAAGCGAGCGTATTGTTTGTGAGCGCGCACAAAAAAACCGCACTAGGCTTGGCTCTGCCTAGGCGGTTTTTTGTCTTCTTCAAAACGGTAGTTGTAACTCCGAAGAGTTACCGAACTCTGTGCTATTGAGCACGAGACTGTGTCCACAATTCGTCGACTTCGAGTCACCTCTAATCGACCAAATCATCCTTAGAAAGGAGGTGATCCAGCCGCAGGTTCCCCTACGGCTACCTTGTTACGACTTAGTCCCAATCATCGAGTTGACCTTCGGCGCTATCTTCTTAAAAAGTTAGAATCGCGACTTCGGGCCCCCCCAACTTTCGTGGCTTGACGGGCGGTGTGTACAAGGCTCAGGAACACATTCACCGTAGTATGCTGACCTACGATTACTAGCGATTCCGGCTTCATGCAGGCGAGTTGCAGCCTGCAATCCGAACTGAGCAACACTTTTTGGGATTTGCTTGACCTCGCGATTTCGCTTCCCTTTGTATGTTGCATTGTAGGACGTGTGCAGCCCTAGGCATAAAGGCCATGATGACTTGACGTCGTCCCCACCTTCCTCCGGTTTAACACCGGCAGTCTCGCTAGAGTGCTCAGCCGAACTGCTAGCAACTAACGATAGGGGTTGCGCTCGTTGCGGGACTTAACCCAACACCTCACGGCACGAGCTG
>CAYQMZ010000417.1:0-6999 GCA_964418725.1 uncultured Pirellulaceae bacterium | reverse complement strand
CCGAGGCGGCCTTTCACTCGTTCCGCCGAACGCTCAGAGTCGATCCGTTCGTCAAAGACATCGATCGTCCCCGAGTCATACTGTTGAACCCCGGCGATCGCACGAATCAACGAACTCTTGCCCGAACCATCCGGACCGATCAACCCAAAGACTTCTCCCGCAGCCACCGTCAGGCTCACATCGTCCAAGGCGACAGTCTTCTTGTAGCGTTTGCAAAGTCTTTGGACTTCCACAACGGCAGGAGTCTTCAACCGTTCCGTACACTTCACATGGTCTACCAATGTGGCCGTGTCCATGGCGTTTCCTCCTGCCAACGAACCACAGCATCAGCCGGCACCCCCGGCGTTAGACAGTGATCGGGGTTCTTATCCAGGTAGATGCGCACCGCGTAGACCAACTTGACTCGTTCGTCTTTGGTTTGAACTTCGCGAGGAGTAAATTCGGCTTCCGAAGCGATGTAGCGGACGGTCGCGTCGAAGGGCTGCTCGGGAAACGCATCTGTATATATCCTTGCCGGCAGCCCCAGTCGCAGCTTGCCGATCTGGTTCTCAGGCACATAGACTTGCAGGTAGAGTCGGTCCAGGTCGACAATCTCCAGCAACGGCGCACCAGCCGATACGACTTCACCTTCGTCGACGAATCTGGCAACGATCGTGCCCGCCGTCGGAGCTGACACCCGCAGATCATCGAACACACTCTGCGCCTCATCCAATGCGGCCTCCGCAGCCTGCTTGCGTGCGATTGCTTCATCAGTAAACGCGATCGCTTTGGCATGTTTCGCTTCTAACGCCAATAGACCATCCTGCCGCTCACGAATTCGATCCTCCCCCAGCTTCGCCTCCTCCAGTCGCTTCTCCGCTGTGGTAACCGCGGCTCCTGTGGTAGTCAGCTCGTTCTGTGCAACAGTCCACGCCAGCTTTTTCTGGTCAGCCACTTCCTCAGACATGGCGTTTTCGTCCAGCAGCTTGGCCGCTCGCTTCATCTCACTTCGCTTCTGCCCCTCAACCGAATCCGCTGTCGCCAGCAGGGCTCGATTGTGGTTCAGTTCAGCAAGTGCCGTATCAATCGCCAGAGGAACCTGCTTCCTGAGCAGACGCAACGACGTTTCGGCGGCCTTCACGTCGGCCGCAGCTGCTGCAACGTCGGCCTCTGCGCCTCGCACCATCGCTGAAGCAACAGTGACACCGTGTTTGGCCTGGTTGAGTTGAGCCAGCAACTGTGAATCGTCGAGCTGGACCAACTGCTGATCCATTACGATCGAGTCACCGTCGCGCACCAACAGCTCCGATACGCGCCCCGCAAATTTGCTGGCAACCGCGATGTAGTCGCCTTCAATGCGTCCATTCGCCTGGATCAAGCCTTCCGGCAATCGACGCTTCTCTAACCACGCCTGCCTTGCGGCCAAACTTGTCGCGAGCAGGACGACGATCCCAAGCACTATCAATAGCCTCTTCATCTCAACACCCCTGCATCCTTTGTGTGATCCTCAGGCCCTCATCTAGCGGCAAATGATGGCGTAGCTTCCGTTCGGGCACCGGACCAAACGCGGCGTGGTATTCGCTGTTCGATTGGATCCCGTTTGAGGCACCACCGTCGCAGCGGTTGCCGACGGCGCTACGGTGCGGCGGTTCGCCCTGTAATCGCCCGGTTTGCGAACTGAGGCCGTTGCACCCGCCGGCGGAGTATTCACAGCCGAGTTCAATACGACACCGTTACTAGAGCTCGGTGTTGGAGCAAGCGGCGGCCAATACTGATTCGCAGTACCAACTATGCGCGTGGCGTACCGATTTCGCCGAACGATGTTGTCCCGCACCGAGGGCGACCAAAAGTAGCCTGCGCCATCGAACCGCATCCCTTGGTGCTTGTAGATCACTTGCCCGCTTGGCATCACGTCGTAGTTTGGAGCCGCAATGCAAACTCCTCCGTTATAGGTGATGATGGTTCGATACCGCGGAGTCGCCTTGCGAGTTGAGGGGATGCGAGATGGCATGTTTGGCATGGAGGGAAACTGTGCCATGCACGCCGAGCTAACGCCAATCGCCAACAGGACCGGAAGTAGTCTTTTCATAAACATTTTCGATTCCTCACAGCCAGGACTCTTGTTGACAGCGCTTGCTCAAATCGAATCCGTCGTTCAACCGCGAGCGCCGCGGAGATCACTCCACAGCAACCTCACAACCGCAACTGGCATACCGCGATCCATTCCATCGGATCGCAGGTACGAATCGCGCGTGGACAAGACTCCGTCCCAGGTGAGATGTGTCTCCGGCTGTAAAGTCGAAGGTACAGATGTGCTGCCACAAGAATCATGACTGCAGTGCGTGAACGCACACCGCACGTTTTTGCGTGCTCGAATGGCGTCGAGCAACCCGCTGATCGTGCCGGAGATCAGCAAAAAAGCGAACCTACATGGCTGGCTTAAGATTTGCCGTTATGCCAGTTGAGAAGACAGTGAAAGCGAGGACCAAGCCATGACTTTCCTATTCACGTTCGTAGCTGTTCTTGCAACAGCGGCCACGCTCGCTCTAGCGTCGATGCGTAGATTCTTCCTGACCAGCGATGCCGGAGCCTATGTGTTCGTCGCCATCAACTGGTCGCTTTTGCTGGTAGCAGCTGCGGCGTTTGCACTGTTCATTCAGTTGATTCAGCAACTATATGTAGGCTAGACGAGTGGGAGTTGTGAACCCACTACGCGAGATCAAACGGGCCGCGATTGAGGAATCCGCGGCCCTTCAGCTTTTCCCCTTCGACCAGCTAGAAGTCAAGAATCTCTGGAGCAGCGAACGAGATCTCAATGTTGTCGTTGCCGCAGGCACGAACGATGTCCGTGCTGCTGACAATCCCGACCAGTTGACGATCGTCGATGACCAGAACTCGATGGATGTCTTTCTCAGTCATCAAGGCTGCCACTTCACGGAGCAACGCGTCAGGAGTCACCGCGATCACGTCCGCATTCATGAGGTCGCCAACGCACAGATGATCCGCGCGTTTCCCAACCTCCGCCGACACCCATTCGTCCGAGACTGAAGAGAACTCCGCGTGGGCATCTCGGCCATAGTAGGCCGCTGTCGTTTCAGCATCGCGTCGATTCTTGCAGACATGCGCAAGCACATCACGCGCAGACACGACGCCGCGAACTGTTCCGTCTGAATCCACAACTGGAAAACCGCTGACGTCATCGTCCACGAAGCGACGCCCCAAATCCGCCATAGGCAATTCGGAACGAACGGTTTTGACGTCCTTCTGCATAACGTCTTTAGCGAAGACTTTCATTGCAAAACTCTCATTTAGGTCTCATTTGCATGCAGCCGATCCATCACCGTCGGTGGTTGGCAACAGGGCAATCTACTGCGTGCCCACCGTGAAACGGCAGCTACATGTATTTAGGCGCCGGCAGCGGAATCACGATTGGTTCTTCATGGTCAGCTTCCTTGGCGGGGCGCATTCGAATCGTCATCACCGGACAATGAGCGTGCTGCAAGACATACTCAGCAACGCTGCCAAACAACAGATGTCGCAATCCCGTCCGACCGTGCGTTCCCATGATGATGAGGTCGCACTGTTTCTCATCCGCCAGCCAACAAATCACCTTCCCCGGGTCACCCGCGTGCAAATATCGTTCGACAGGCAACGTGGCCTTCACGCTCAGGAACCTCTCCTTGAGCGTCTCGTCGGCCGGTTCCGTTTGATCTCCGAGCTCCCAGGTCGCGGGTCGATCGAAAGCATGACACAACAGGAGCGTGGCTTTGGTGGCCAACGCCAGTTCGTGTGCATACTCGAAAGCGCACATCGAAGGTTCAGAGAAATCGATGGGACACAGAATGCGCGTGATCATATCCTTCATTGCCTCACATCCTCTTCAGAAAAGTCGCTTGCCAAAACTCCGGCATACGACGCCAGCAGCTCAACCGATCGCCAGGCAAACGCCGATCGTGCCAATGAGGCACCCAAATGCCACAACAGCGATCAGCACTCCAGACACACGGTAGCCAGCCAGCAAATCTTCATCGCGAAGGCTGTCGATCTGCTCTTGCGTAAATGCATCTCGCAGTACGTCGATCGTTGACTTAGTGGATGTTGGAACTGTTGCCATTGGATTGCTCCGACTTAGTTTTCATTGATTTCCACTGTATGGATTTAGCAATGAACGTGCCGAAGCAAATTGAGCGAACTTTCCATGACACTGCTGCATCGCAGTGGCCCCAAGGCACAGTCGACATGCGCCATCCGGCACGGATCGCACACTTTGCAGGTCGAACCGGAACAGCAAACACGCTCGATGCGCGTTTTCGAAACAGCACCTGCTACGCACAAACGAACTATGCATTGCTGGGCAGAGGCTTGGGAGCTTCAACTTTGTTCGTGCAGTCCCCACTAGCCTCAAATTCCGTGACATTACCCAACGTAGTGGCAGCAATCTGCATCAAGGCATCTTCGGTGAAAAACGCCTGGTGACCGGTCACGATCACATTGGGGAACGTCAGCAACCGCGCGAAAACATCGTCGCGAATCACGCTGTTCGAAAGGTCTTCGAAGAACAGATCCGCCTCTTCTTCATACACGTCTATTCCGAGCGATCCGATTCGACCGTTCTTTAAACCCGCAACCGCCGCGCGAGTATCCACTAAGGCACCGCGGCTTGTATTGACCAGCATTACACCGGTCTTCATCTTCTTGATCGCATCCGAATCAATCAGGTGATGCGTTGCAGGCACCAGTGGGCAGTGCAACGAAATTATGTCTGCTTTGGCGTATATTTCGCCGACTTCCTTTACGTAGTCGACGCCCATTTCCACACACTCGGGATTCTCCGCCACGTCGTATGCCAGCACCTTGCAATCGAATCCTCGCAGGATGCGGCAAAGCACGGCGCCAATCTTTCCCGTACCGATCACACCAACCGTGCGACCACGAAAGTCGAAACCAAGCAGGCCATCGAGAGCAAAATTCCCTTCCCTGACGCGGTTAAAGGCACGATGCAGCGACCGATTCAATGCCAGCATCAGGCCGACCGTATGCTCGGCAACAGCGTGGGGAGAGTATGCTGGGACTCGAACCACAGTCACACCACAGTCGCGAGCCGCGTCGAGGTCAACGTTATTGAAGCCGGCGCAACGCAATGCGATCAGCTGCAACCCGTCTTTTGCAAGTGCCTCAATCGTTGGGCGATCGAGCACGTCGTTTACAAAGACGCAGATTGCAGGAAAGCCCTTCGCCAACGGAAGCGTCTCCTCTGTTAGCCGTGGCTCAAAGAACTGAAACTCGTGCGCCCCCGCAGATTTGTCACGTGCGAAAAACTCTCGGTCGTATGGCTTCGTGCTAAAGAAGGCGATCTTCATTCCTGAATCCGATTTCGAATGTGTTGTGATGTTACAAGTCCTGCCGCTGGCACGCACCTCTGCTATTCAACCGCCGTGCCAAGGGGAAAGTGGTCCAATCGAAGCGAAAATGTCCACAAACGTGCGTTATGGCACCTAGCTTCAGCACACATAGTGCGTGAAACGTGCCCTTTCGCACACCGCAACATCAAACTTCGTTTCATCAGCCAAAACTTTGCGAATGACGCTTCTGTGCATTGCGAATCCGTTGACTCGAAGGGCAATGCGGCATGCCATCCGACGCAATCTGACCAACGACATTTTCCGTTTACGCTCACTTCTTGGCACACGGCTTGCGACCTAGGAAGAACGTCAGATACCCAAGAGACATGACGATGGCCACACACACCCACCGCGAACTGGAAGAACTCCCACTTCTCCGAGAGTTTCTGGCAGATCACAAAAAAATGTCGCAGCTCATGCTCCACACCGTAGTGAGCTTAGAGGAAGGTGACATCGACGCGGCCAAGCAGTCGGCAGTGGCACTGAACCGAGTTGGCGGACCGCACATTGCCTACGAGGAAGCCGAATTGTACCCACGCATCAGTGGCGAGAGTCTTGTCTCCACCACGACGCGTGAAATGTACGACGAGCATCGTGAGGCCGCCGCTGCGTTAAAGCTACTGCTCGATACCCCGTCGCCGAACGCAACCACCATTCAGCAGATCTTGGACGGACTCCGAACGGGGATCCACCATGCCGAACACTGCGGTTCGCTCGTTGGCCTTTTGGCGGCACTGCCGGAACCCGAGCAGGCAGAATCGCTTCAGAAATTGCTGGCTTACCGTGAACAAGGACGGATGTGGACGGACCGCATTCGATGAGGCTCGCAAAAGGCAACCCGACTCATTGAGGCACAAGCCATGTGCCGCCAGCGTGGGTCGAAGTCCCCAACTATTCCCTGATGTACGTAGGGCCAGACCTACGGGTCACGATGGACGAGTTACGTTCGAAACACTCCGCGAGCGAATAGTGCTCTGTCAGGTCTTAGAATTAGGGTTGTGGACTGCGTGCATCGATCGAAGTTGATGCGAGCCCTCTCATAACAACAAGCAGCAGCGGCTGCACAACTGATCTCGTGAATGTTCAGATTCGTACCGCAAGCAACGAATCAAGTCGATCAGACTTGCATCCGCTGGCCGGCCAACCAGAATCACGCTAACCCGAAGAACCGATTAACGTGATTCGCGTTTTCAGACCGCTAACTCCGTCACACAGCGTGGCCTAACGATGAAGAACCAAAGTGACCACGGCACGTTTCGCCTAAAACGAGTCTATGACGAGGCTTCGTCTGCAGACGGCACGCGTGTCCTGATCGACCGTCTTTGGCCACGCGGACTCGCAAAGGAAGACGCGAAGATAGACCTCTGGCTGAAAGAAATTGCGCCCACGACAGAATTGCGCAAATGGTTCAACCACGACCAAGAGAAGTTTGACGAATTCCGAGGCCGCTACCTGGAAGAACTTGGGAAACAGACAGAACTGATTCAACAACTACGCGATGCGGCTACTGAAAGCCGAGTGACACTGCTTTATGCCGCTCGCGAAACAACCTTCAATCATGCCGTCGTGCTCCGAGACTTCCTAAACCAGCTGCATGATTAAATTAAACGCCGTCAGA
>CAYQMZ010000416.1:0-7010 GCA_964418725.1 uncultured Pirellulaceae bacterium | reverse complement strand
ACATATCAGGGGCGGGAAGGTACAGAGAATCGAAGCCCAAATCGTACAACTTGACTTGCTTGCCTGTTACAGCGTCCCAGATTCTGGCAGTGCAGTCGTCGCCAATCGAAATGAATTGCGAGCTACCAGGAATCGTTGCGAACTCATGGACCTCTCCTTGATGTCCTTGCAGCTCAAGCTCTGGTATGTAAGACCTTTCAATCGCTTCCAGGATTTTCCATTCCAAGCCTTTGAGCTTGCTACCAGATGGCGTCTCCGTCTCAACTCGGCCTTTTATTGCCAAGCAAGAAGCAACATCCGAGTCAGCGAACGAATAGATGGCTCTTCCCACGTTTGTTTCATAAATCAATCGCTGCATTCGCTCGCGTTCGCTAGATAGCTCTTTGTTTGCTGCAGCCAATCGGCGGGCGTTTCCCTGTGTCGCCACAAGAGCCGTCAACATCACAACAACCAACAGCGTTGCAATAGCCGCGAATGCCCTGCGATAGCGATAGGCTATCATCCTGAGGATTTGCAACACGTTGACTTTGGCGGCATGCACAGGTTCGCCCGAAACGTAGCGTCCCAAGTCAGCGGCCATCTCGTTCGCATTGGCGTAGCGATCCAGCGGGTTCTTGGCGATTGCCTTAACCACAATCGCTTCCAACTCAAATGGAATTCCGTGGTCGATCGCTCTCAATCGCCGCGGAGCAGACTCGGATACCAGCTTGATCAGCTCCGCGCGGTTTTGCGAATCGAACGCAGGCTTAAGCGTCAGTAACTCGTAGAGCGTGACTCCCAGCGAGTAGACATCGCTGCGTGGATCGGCCCAGCCGCTAAGCTGCTCAGGCGCCATGTAGCGAATAGTTCCGACCAGATCTCCCTCTCGCGTAATGTCGCCTTCCTCCATCTTGGCTAAACCGAAGTCCGTCACCCACACGTGCATGTCTTTGTCGATCAACAAGTTGGATGGCTTGATGTCGCGGTGCACAATGCCGTGGTCATGGGCGTATGAGAGGGCCAAAGCGATGTGCTTGGCTATCGAGGCCATATTGCGAAAGTAGGCTCGGGAGCCAGGATCTCCGGACTCCGAAGTGACGCTTGAATCCCTCGAAAAATTTGTTTTCGCTTTTGTCTTACCGGAGTCCGATCTGGTGCTATCTTCAGCAATGGAAGCTATTCCTGGAGCACCCTCAATTCTGGATCCCGCCAAAGTCGTCGACGACCAGAGCGATACCGCCTTTTCGCCCAACGAATCTTCGCCAGCAGCTTGGCCTCGCATCTGTCGCAGTTCGTGCAACAGTTCGGCCAAGCTGTGACCTTCAATCAACCGCATCGTGAAGTAGATCAAACCACGATCACTACCGACGTCGTAGATTGGCACGATGTGATCATGATTCAGCTGCCCAGCGGCGCGAGCTTCTCGATAAAAGCGTTCGACGGAACGTGGGTTTTCGGCAAGCCGGCGTGGCAATACTTTCAGTGCCACAGAACGGCCGAGCTTTTCTTGCGTCGCCTCGTAGACAACCCCCATACTGCCCCGCCCCACTTCGCGCAGGATGCGATAGTCGTTGACTTCCAATCCCGGCAAGACGTCCGCGGCATCCTCTGTGTGCCTTGCCTCTTGAGCCATTTCCATCATTGCCATCATTGGAAATGTCTCGCGAATTTTCTCCGCAACCAGTGGATTCCGTTCAGCGTATTCCTCCACGGAAGGCTGCTGACCGGCGCGAATTGCCGCCGCGAACTCGCTGGCCAATTGTTCAAGCAGATTCGATTCGCTGGAAGCATTCACCTTCATGGCAACTTCAATCTTCTTGAATGAACGGACGCATGAACGCCCGAAGCCGCGCCAAGGCCCGAAAATATCGTTTGGAAGAAGCCTTGGCCGAAATGTCGAGGATCGTCGCAACCTCAACATTCTTGAGCTGTTCAAAGTGCCGCAACGCCAAGACTTCTCGATCTATCGCATCGAGCTGCCCCAACGCGTCGTAGAGCTGATCAAACAGTTCGTTCTTCGCAGCCGCAACGCCAGGTGATTCGTTTTGATCAATCAACTGCGCTATGATTGCAACGGAAGTTTGATCACGCGGCAAGGTTTGAAAAGACAATTCCTGACGTGGATCACGAGCCACGACGCCCAAGTGCCGCTGCTGAACCTGCAACATTTTTTGGTAAGTAATGAATCGCAACCATACGAACAGCGGGACTTCCTCTGCCTTGTAATCTGCGATCCTGTTGGCGGCTTCGATGAAAGCCTCTTGAATGATGTCGGACGGATCTACTCGCTGCCGAATGCGTCGGTCCATTCGAAAAGCCACCATGCGACGCAAACGCTCACGATACTGCCCCAAAGAAGCATGAAAAGCGTCCGAGTTTGCCGGCGACTGCTGGCTCGAATCGTCGGCTGCCTTTAGATCGGATCGTACCATCAGGCGCTCACGTTGCTCATGGGTTCGGTAACACGAATGTCGTTCACCAATTGATAGCCGAAGCCGCGAACGGTCTTGATGATTTCGCTGGAATGTCCATGTTCCAGCAGCTTTTTGCGAAGCCGCGAAACTCGAATGTCAACGATTCGCTCTCCCCCCTCGTTGCGGTGTCCCCTCACCCTGCGAAGCAATTCCTCTTTGCTAACAGGTTCACCGGCGTGTTCTGCCAACACGGTCAACACGTCGAACTCTGCCGTCGTGAGGCGTATCTCAAGATTACCTAGCGTTACGCGACGGGTGGAGCGAAAGACTTTTAGTTCGCCCACGTGCAAGACATCAGATGCTCGCTGTTTCTTTCGTAGCGAGTCCCGAAGATGGACTCGCAATCGAGCCAGCAGAATCATTGGCTGCATTGGTCTGGCAACGTAGTCGTTGGCTCCCAGCTCGAACGCGAGCAACTCATCAGAGGCCCGCCGCAAGCCATTCACAAAAACAATAACCCCAGCGAATTTCTCTCGCAGTGTTTTGCAGCAGTGAAAAGCTGTATGCCCCAAGTCGGCATCGATCAGAATTGCGTCGAAGTGCTGAGTTGTGATCCGCCGAATATCGGACGCGTGCACAAAGGTCAACGAAATACCTTGTTCTTCCAGGTTAGGTAGCGTCGATGCTTCGTTTCCTTCGCTTATTACGACGCATTGTGTTTCACTGCTAGAAGTTGCCGTCGCATTCATGACTCACCCTGTTTCGTTGCGATTCAGCCGATTTGATTGCTGCATTTACATCACTAGGTTGGGGGAGCCTTTGTCGCCCAATGAAACGACAAGATACAGGTAAATCTTTCAAAAGAGCAGAATCTGAAACACGCGGCGAAACACTGGCAACAGTGTTGCGTCTCTACAGATGCAGACGCAAATTGGTTGGTAAATCCACCCAATGAAATCTGCGCTTTGCACGATTACGAAATATCTCTGCACGACTTGCGACTTCGCGCAGGTGCGGTGCGTGAACCACGTGTAACACAATGGTTCCCTTGGGAGAGCACGATGGAATTTCATCGCTGCACTTCCCCAAAGCCAACGTCACTACAGTCGCGAGCGTTCCGCAGGCAAGGGTGAGACAGAAGCGAGACCGACGTGCTGAAATCGCGTTATGCCAACGACTTAGAAACAGTACAGGCGAACCTGCCGATTCACGTGTCCAATCACGCGTCGGGGCGCAGAAGAACAGTTTCTCCCCAAGAAACAGCGAATTCACGGCCGTGCGATCTAGGATGCGTGAACCTTTCTGGACCTTCGCCAGCTGTTCAGTCAATAATATGGGGAAGCAAGGAAGACCGAACCGACTATTCGTTTCCAGGACTAAGATGCTCGAAGTAATGAGGTCGACGACGGGCCAGCTCGTGATGGGACTGGCGTTCCTCGGAATCCTCATCGTGATCGGTACCTACGTGGTGCTAAAGTTTCGCGATGAGGCAGGACACGAGGGCGACACCGAAAACGCTAGCAACCTACTGACGAAGTTTCGCGAAATGAAACAGGAAGGTCATATTGACGAAGAGGAATACCGAACAATAAGAACTGACCTCCAAGGCAAGCTATCACAGCAGTCATCGGCGCAAGCCGGAGATTCGGGTCGGAATGAATGACAGGGAAAGTCGTTGCGGTCGAGGCTTCCAACTAAGGAAACCTTGAATTCCGAGCCATGACAGCTGATCCATGGAGGGGCTACTGCGTAAAGGATGCAGTGGCTGTATGAAACGTGCTTTTTGCGGCTCGAACACACGTGCGGACAAGGATGCCCGCGGTCGGTGTCAGCATTGACGTCGGTCCGAGCAAAACACCTTGGATTTACTTGAAGCAACCGGACAGGTTGTTTCAATTTAGGAGTAATCATGCCCGCAGGTAAGGATGGAGATTCGAGTCGACGTGGAAGCACCACCAAGAAGAACGCGTTCTGTTCATTCTGTCGAAAGAGCTACAAAGACGTTGGGCCATTAGTTGAAGGCCCAGGCGACGTCTATATCTGTGGCGAGTGCATCGACCTCTGCCACAACATTCTGGATCAAGAACAACGTCGCCGCGGCGACACCAAGCAGTTGTTCAACAAGATCCCGACACCACGAGAGCTGGTGGCTGACCTGGACCAGTACGTCATTGGTCAACAGGCTGCCAAGCGAGTGCTCTCTGTAGCGGTCCACAACCACTACAAGCGGCTGTCGTTGGATTGGGAAGGTTCGGATGTCGAAATTGAAAAGTCGAACATCCTGCTCGTCGGTCCAACCGGCTCTGGCAAGACGTTGCTGGCTCGTACGCTTGCTCGAACGCTAAACGTTCCGTTTGCAATCGGCGATGCGACGACATTAACGGAGGCTGGTTACGTCGGCGAAGACGTCGAGAACCTTCTGTTGAAGCTTTTGCACGCGGCTGACTTTGACTTAGAAGCAGCTCAGCGCGGCGTTCTGTACATCGACGAGATCGACAAGATTGGCAAGACGAGCCAAAACGTTTCGATCACTCGCGACGTTTCAGGTGAAGGCGTCCAGCAGGCTTTGCTGAAGATGTTGGAAGGCACCACGGCGAACGTTCCGCCTCAAGGTGGCCGAAAGCACCCCGAGCAACAGTTCATTCAGATGGATACGACGAACATCCTGTTCATCTGCGGTGGTACCTTTGTTGGGATGGAAGACATCGTTCGAAAACGATTGGGCCAAGCCTCGATCGGATTCAACGACAGCAATACCATTCAATTGGGCGACGACCAAAGCCGCGCAGAGATCTTGGCTCAGGCCAACAGTGATGACGTTCTGGAATACGGTTTGATTCCAGAGCTTGTCGGTCGATTGCCCGTGACCTGTTCGTTGACTCCACTGGATGTCGACGGCATGGTTCGCGTGTTAACGGAACCAAAGAACGCTCTTGTGAAGCAATATCAAGAGCTGTTTGGTATGGAAAACTGCGACCTTGAGTTCACGGACTCAGCACTTCGCGCCATCTCGCGACGTGCTCTTTCCAAGAACACGGGAGCTCGCGGACTACGCTCCATCATTGAAGAGGTGATGCTCGACATTATGTACGAGCTTCCCGAGCAAAGTGATGGCGGCACCTTTGTGATCACTGAAGACATTGTCGAGGGACGCGAAAAAATGTTTCGCGTGGCGGATCATACCCCCAAGACGAAGAGTGCTTAGCTCCGAACGGGCTTCGTCAAGCTCAACGGCTCCTGCCATTCAGCTTGACGAGTACCGAGTGTAGTCCAGTCGATAGCGAGACTGGATGCGTGACACTCGAACGTGGCCCCGGAGTTTTCGACAATGTCGACTTCATAACGCCCACCGAATTTTCGGTGGGCGTTTTCTTTTGTATCTGGGTAAGTCTGAAGCTGCTCGTAAAATGGGTCAGGCTCGGTGCACTGTGTCGCGTGACTTGGCGAGAAGTTGGCCTGGCCGACCCCGCGGTCTCTGCCGAACTTGCGTTCGGATGCCACTGCGACGAAGTGTTACTCAACGCGCTGTTCGTCCCTTGGGTTCGTGTCGCGATCGTTGGCTGAACGCCGTTCGTGGCTGCATTCTTAGACGGCGTTCCGTTCGGCTTTCGCACGGTCGGAGTCTGGGATTCCGCCTTCTTCTCGATCTTCGAAGGCGAATTCGCACGCGTGTTCGCTTGGCGACGTCGTCGACGAAGCAACTGAGCCACGTGAACGACACTGGGTTCAGCCAAGACGTCGACGCTTGGCGTAGACGTCCTGGCCGCCCATATTGGCGAGGCACTGGATCCAAGGAAAGAGAACACGAGTGTAGCGGTGGTGACAATTTGCATCGGTTTCATGCAGAAACCTAGCTTTTGATTACCCCGCTGGAGAGCTGCTTTCCTAATTTATGCGGGTCGTACTCCAGCGTCGCTGCACGAGTAGGATCCAATCGCCCACGATCGGCCAGTTACTTCCGCTCTAATCGGTAAATGCATTGCCCGTTTGCGGCGTTGGTCACGTAGTAAACTTCGCCCTGAGCATCTTCGCCGAACGCCGTGACTGTAACGCCTCCCGGCGAGATCTCGAGATTCTGAAGAACGCGTCCAGATTTGCGATCGTAGTCCAACGCCCAGACTCGCCCCGTCACATAATCAGCATAGAGGTACTTACCGGTCAATTCCGGCAAACGCGAACTGCGATAGACTCGTCCGCCAGTGATCGATCTGCCAATCCGATGGTCGTATTCCCAGACGGGTTCAATGGTCGTCGAACTTGCCTTTGTTTTCTGGCCGAATGGATGCAGCCCTTCGCGAACGCTCCAGCCATAGTTGCCACCTTTCCGTACCAAGTTGATCTCTTCCCAGAGATCCTGTCCAACATCGGCCGCCCACAGATCTCCGGTCTTTGAATCAAACGCCAGCCGCCAGACGTTGCGAAAACCAAATGCGTAGATCTCTGGCCGCGCGTCAGGTTGCTCCACGAATGGATTGTCCGCCGGAATTCGATAGGCCTCCTTACCGTTCACGTTCACATCGATTCGCAGGATCGAGCCCAGCAACGACGACAGATCCTGACCGCTCGACAATGGATCGTTTCGATCGCCGCCGTCTCCCAATCCGATATACAGAAACC
>CAYQMZ010000415.1:0-7026 GCA_964418725.1 uncultured Pirellulaceae bacterium | reverse complement strand
GGCTTGCCGTCGCCGTCGTAGCCTGGGTCATGCTTAGCTATACCGTCGTTGTGTCGAAACCGAAGTTCCTGCAGCGAATACTGAAGCGAGATTCGGTAATCAGCAATGAGATGGCGGCGAAGAGGCTGAATGCAAACGATTTGAAGGCGAAGGTAACGTTGCCTGTCAAACAAGACGAAGGCAACTAGCAGGCCTGGCTAGTTAAGCTTGGCAAGCCTCTCTTCGTTGGTTTCAGCCGACCTCTTCGACTTTCCTTTTCTTGTTAGCAGTACTTGGCAGATCTCTGGGCAGTCGTGACCTGTGGGCGTTGGCCTTAAACCCGGCGAAATCTTTGCAGAGGGTTGGTGGGCTTTGCGTAAGAGCTGTACGATATCAGCTTTCATCACGGCCAGTTGGCCAGTGCCACGCATTCGGAAAACCAGGTGCGTTCGGATTTGAAAGTCCGAACAGCCGTCAACGACTCAGCCCTCTCTGCTATGAACCAAGAAATCACGAAGTCCACGATTGCGCAGTCTGTCATCGCGGTACCACCACTGGCACGTAACGCGGATCTGACACTGAACGTTTCCGCGAATCAAGCGATGCTTCGCTACTTGGAAAACGGCGGCATCCGATCCGTTTTGTATGGTGGCAATGCGAACTTCTACCACATACGGCTGAGTGAATACGAATCGTTGCTGGGGATGCTTCAGGAAATCGCTGGCGAAGACACCTGGATGATCCCGTCGGTTGGGCCGGCGTACGGCACGATGATGGATCAGGCAGATATCGTTCGGCAGTTTCAATTCCCGACGGTGATGGTGCTCCCCCATCGCGACCTTGCAACAGCAGAAGGCATTTCCACTGCAGTTCGCCACTTTGTCGAAAAGGCGAACGTCCCAGTTGTGTTGTACATCAAGCACGAAGGGTGGATCGATGTGCCATCGGTCAAAAAGCTAGTCGACGATGGTCTGATTTCGATGATCAAATACGCGATTGTTCTGGATGACCCGAGCGATGATCCCTATCTGCGTGAGTTGGTCGGCGCAGTGGATCCCGACTTGATTGTCAGTGGTATCGGTGAGCAGCCCGCCATCATCCACGTTCGCGACTTTGGGCTGGCGAGTTTCACGTCTGGCTGCGTTTGCGTCGCGCCTGCGATGTCGATGCGGATGTTGTCGGCGCTCGAAAAGAAAGATTACGATGCCGCAGAAGACCTACGCGGCAAATTCTCTGGGTTGGAAGATCTACGCAATTCCATTCATCCGATTCGCGTATTGCACGACGCTGTCGATCTAGCCGAGATCTGCGACACCGGGGCGATCTTGCCGCTGCTTAGTCACACAAGCGAAAGCCAACAACAGGCTATTAAGAAAGCCGCGGTGGAGTTGCGAGAGTTGGAAGCGGCGACCGCGTAGACCAAGTCTTGCATTAACGAGCCGAGCGATAGCGGGAGTTCGCGAGCCCGCTATCTCATGGCTCTTCCCGACCTTGGTTAACCTTTGCTGAGTTGACTGAGGTGTCCCATGCTTTGAGCGATGCTCTTGATTGGATCGGGTGACTGATCCTGTTCGACGTGGCATTGTTCGGCACCCATCTTGTGTGCGACTTGCATCACCTTCTGCATGTTGATGACGCCATCCCCGAGTTCTTGAAATGCATCTTCGGGAACTTTGCCTTCATCGTGAATTGTGCCGGTTCCTTTCTTTATGTCCTTCAGGTTGACTTGTGAAATGCGTCCCTTCAAGCCTCGCATGGTCTTCAGCGGATTGCGTCCTCCGATTTTGACCCAAAAGACATCGACCTCGAACTTCACCAGTTCATCGTCGAAGTGTTCTACGAACAAATCCCAACCGGTGGTGCCGTCGCCCAGGTCCGCGAACTCGAATGAGTGATTGTGGTAGCAGAGTTGCATTCCTGCTTGCTTGCATTTCTCGCCGGCCTTGTTCGCACGCTCGGCATGAGCCTTGTAGTGGTCCGCGGTTTCGCGATGGCCCTTGCCAATGTACCCAAAGACAATGTGCTTCAATCCGAGTTTCTTACCCTTCTCGATAATCTCGTCGAAGTTTGCCGCACCTTCCGCTGACGGATTCCCAAGGGCCTGCCAATCGATGAACGACGAAGTAACGTTCATGCCCAGATCCTTGGCGATCGGGACATACTTGTCGGCTTCCAAAACTCGCCCCAATTCGACCTGACGGTACCCGGCGTCAGCAATGGCTTTCAACGTTCCTGGAATGTCCTTCTCCAGTTGGTTACGAACAGTCCAAAGTTGCAGGCCGATCGTATCGTGGTATTTCTTGACGGCGGGATGCACTTTTGCGTGGCTGCTTTGTAAGAAGAGTGGCAACGAAATAGTGGCGGCAGAGGCAGACTTGATGAATTGGCGGCGACGCATGTTGGGCTCCGTAAAACAAGGAAGATCAGCGGCAAGTCTAGCTGTTGCCGCCGTTGGTCGCGACCGCGAAAAAGGCGACGCTAACGAGACTGAAAGGCGCGCATTGAATGGCGAAACAATGGCTGGTTTACGCCTTCGGAAACGTGAACACAATCAACGCCAAGCTGCGACACATCACGAATGTTGCGCATTTCATCGTCAAAGAACAGCATCTCGTCGTAGGCAAAACCACTCTGCTCACGCAACGAAGCGAAGTGGCTGAACTTTGCCTCGGGATAGATCTGGGCGAACGCGAAACGATTCTCGATCCCTAAAAGTTCGAGAAGTTCACGCGCCCATGACGGCTCGTTGGTCCTTGATGCGAGGGCTGCGGGAATCTCGTGCTGATCCAGGTCATCGAGAATGCTGATGACATCATCAAACAGTCGAGTTCGATTGCCTCGCCGATCTAGGACATGATTTTGATCGCGATGAAATGGAGGCGAAAGGCAATCGCACCAAACGGCGCCGCCGCATTCCCATAGCGTCAGGTCCAGATCGAATACGACAAGTTTCGGACGTTCCATGTGTGTGGACTGCCGTCTACGGATGATTGGCGGTTCGCAGGTGAAGTGTTGAATGCAAGTTCAAACTTGTGGGCAAAGACAAGGTTCTTACCGGCCGAAGGGTGATTCGACGAAAGCAGGCCGGTAAGAACCGGCCTGCTTTGGAAGCAAATAGCGACTCGGGAAACTAGAGGATACCTTGAAAGCGGCCACTTCACCGACCCGCCTGTGCCGCAGTCTCTACGAGATCGAGCGACAGCAGGGCGGGACAGTACGGAAAACTTGGATGGACTGGAAACACGACACGCGGTGTCGGTTACCAACCGGCATTGGGGCAACTGTTTCGATAGTAGCCGCCACCACCTCGGTAGTAATTACCGCCGTAGTAGTTGGTTCGATAGACTGGCGTCGCGGGAACGTAGCGCACGCCGTAGTTGCGACTGTACCCGCCGCGGTAGTAGCTAGGTTGCTGGTAGTACCCATGTCCGTAACCACCGCCACGGTATCGAGCGTCGCGACTGCGGCCGACCGCGCGACCGGCAACTCCACCGACGACTCCGCCAATCGCAGCACCCGCAAGTGCTTCGTCGTTGCCTGCCCCAATGAGACCTCCGATGATGGCACCAGCGATTGCTCCTCCACGAGTTCCGCGTTGGGTGAATCCTTGAGCCTGGACGACAGACGGTGCACTCATCGCTATAGCTGCGAAAACAACAATGGCAGGTTTCATGTACGACATTTGAACTTCCTCGAAAAGCGTTTTGAATTCATTCTTTGCACTCACCATTTGCAAGCACTGTGCCGAATGCAAAATGCCGTGAAAATGCCAGCAAAACCGCCACGATCCCTTAAGTCGCTCGCAGTTGTCGATCACATTGACGGCGCGATGTGACGAAATTGATTTGAGATTGTTTGGCTGAATTGACGTCGTTTGCGTGCGATTGTCGCCCATCGAGCAAAGGCTGAAATCGCTGATTTTCTTCGGTCGAGACCAAGTGTTACAACTCACTTGACGCCGATGCCCGCTTACTTCCGGTCACGAACATGAAGTTTGAAAATCCAAAGCTTGTTGAATTGAGAGAGAAGTTTCATCAACAGATCGAGTGCGTCCGCCGCAACGATGGCATCGAGCGAGAGCAACTCTCAACACAACTGCGTGAGATCATGGAGGCGATGTACGACGCCGACATGGAGGTACAGCGAGAGTCATACGAATCTCGCAAGGAGCTACGCGATCAGATTATCAAAACAGAACTCGAACGAATTATGGATGGCAGCGCGTCGCTGCATGCGGGATCCATGGACGAGCTTTTCGCTTTTACAAGACCGACCGGCATACAGCTCCAAATCGTATCGGACAAGATCGAGGACGGCGTACGCAAAATGAAGATCCATGCCGTGTCACCAAGGTCGGAGAATCGAACAAGAGAGGTGCCCTTTGTAGTCTACGTCGAGCAATCCTGGTCGAAAGTCATCGATGGTAAGCGAATTGAATACACCGTTGACGTCCCAGAACAGCGGACTAGGAAAGAAATGTATAGAGTGCAGGTTCCCGTGTATCAGATTCTCGAGATTGAGGTTCCAAAAGGTGAAGACTGGGAGGAATTTGCCAGACAGAAGTTGACCCCAAAATCAAGAAGAACCTAGAGCAAGAAGCGGCACAACAGCTTTTCGTTAGATGGTGACTCGAAGGGGTTCTGCTCTGCCATCAGGTGATAGAGCCTCCTCCTAAGATCTGCGGTGCCGCTTGTTTGCCAGTTTCCTCGCGTTTTAATTCTGCGATCAGACTTCCATCAGCGTTGCATTCCCCAAGTCATTTGCCCGTCACCGGTCTTCATTTCGTGATAGAGCTCACACGTCGTAGTTGGTAGTTGTGTGCGTAAGGTTGCAAACCCTTCATTGGTGGCCTGATTGCTGAGAAGCATCAGCGTCTTGAGACTTGACATCGATTCAAGGTATTTCAGCCCAGAGTCAGTTATGTTGCCTTGGATTTGCAAGACTTCGAGGTGCCTCAGCTTACTGAGATAAGTGAGCCCATTGTCAGTGAACGAAGTCGAGCCGAATGCTAGATAAAGTTCACGCAAGTCCGTTAATCTGGCAACGTGCTGCAGTCCATTGTCCGTAAATTGACCACCTACAACCACCAATTTCTCAAGCCTCTGGAGACTGCCAAGAGCCTCCAGGGATGAATCTGTGATGCTGGGGTAGTCGAGCTGCACGCGTCTTAGATTCCGCGACTTAGCCAGTTTCATTACGCCCTCGTCGGTCAGATGAGAAGCATCCCACACCACGAGGAACTCAAGGCTCCGGAGTTCCGCCAATCCACCAATGGTTTGGTCAGTCACTTGTGTGCCGGCGACCTTCAAAATTCGAATATGGCGTAAGGGACGCATGGCCTGAAGTGCATCAGCGCTTCGGTTTGCGTTTTTCAACCTGGGGCCACCGTCATCGTTGAAGCACAGGTTGGCACTGACGACGCGGTGAAAGAAATCGACTCCAAGAAACTCGACCAGCCAATTGGGGACGCCTGAGACGGCACTTCCATCAAACCCATTATCGGATGAGTAGTTGCCGGATGGATATTGATAGTCGTATCGGACCCATCCTCCGTAGTCTTCGACGGCCCGCACAGCATTTCTTTGTCTGCGTGCCGATTCGGTCTGCATGGCAAGCCAAACAGACAGGCAAGAGACTATCACAATCAGAGTCTTTAGCCTGAAGCGAAAGTAATTTAAAACGCCGCATTTTACGTTCATGACACACCAGCTAGTCTCTTGCAGGTTTGGAATGCGACGTCATCTGCGAGTGTACAGCGCACAATGGTGGCCCTACAGAAAAGCATGGTCGAATCGATAGTCACCCGGCCCGGTCGATCGGTCAACATCCATCTTCCGATGCACTTTCAAGCGGTTATTTCCTCATCGGTCTACGAGTAAAGGTGATACCGCCTGCAATTCGGCTCTTTCCTAAGAGGCAGAGGACACATCATCCGACGCGACTTGGCCGATTCTCGAACTGAAGTCGAGTTGTCAAACCGCTTAGGCAAGCCGTTCCTGGATTCTTGCGAAGGTGAAGCCGACCGCCGAGGAATGTTCAGCGACCGAAACTTTATTTGAATAGCACCCAATCGCAGCTAGACTGGGTAGCTTAAAACGGCTCACCGGAGCTGCATAGACTTGGGCATTAAACGTAACTACATCTTCGGATTCCCCAATGACACATCGACTCAAGTCGCTCGCGATTCCCATCTTGATTACTACGTGGTTTGGCGTAATTCCGCACGCCGAAGCCGACTTTGTTCTCAACGATGCGGTTACTGCCAATTACTCATCCAGTGGGTCGGCCGTGGTCATTGCTCCGGCCGCTCAAACGGAAACGAAAAACCTTGGTACAGGAGCAGATTTTGGTTTCTGCGTACGGACCGATGGCGAGAACTGCGACGCGGGTGGGCTTACGGGCCTTATCGACTTAGATTCAAACCTTATCACTTTTGCCTTTTATGGGACGAGTTCGCATTTGGGCTCGGATCCGCCGGGTACTTTTGTCATCGAGCTGACAGATCTCGATACTACCGCGCCGATCGTTGGCATAACGGAAACCTCCAATGACACTTCATTTACATTCGCGAACACCGGATTTACAGCGAACAGCACAACGTTTACAGCGAGCTCCACATCTTTCTTCTCCGGGAGCCCCTCCTCGTCGGCCGTTTATAGAATTTCCGTGGTACCGGAACCATCAAGCTTCCTCCTGCTAGGACTGGTTGCTTGTGGCGGAATGGCCTCTCGTTGGGAGAAGCGTCGAGCCCGATTCAGGTGGAAATGACTTTCCCCAGTTTGACCCAAAGACGGAAATTTCCAAACGCCGAGTGTTCCAATGCTCGGCGTTTTTTAATTGACGAGACTTTGCTGCCAGGCATCGATTAACGGAAAGTTTGATACTGCCATATCCTCATCGGTCTAGTTCACCGCGTGCATTTCAGCGACTTGCTAAGTCGCGTCGGCCACATCAACCGAAGCAACTTGGACGGCTCTCGAACTGACGTCGAGTTGTCAAACCGCTGTCTCGTAAGGAATGGGCGCAAGTTCCGAGGTCTTGTTCACC
>CAYQMZ010000414.1:757-7031 GCA_964418725.1 uncultured Pirellulaceae bacterium | reverse complement strand
AGGGCGAACAACGAGTTAGTTCTACCCTCCCCACTAGTTCGCTGGTGCTCACCAGTGACCCTCCCGCGAACACACGTATTCCAATGGAATGATGTGCCCGCGGGAGGGTGAAGTGTTGAATGCAAGTTCAACACTTGTGGGTAAAGACAAGGTAGGAACCGGACCTACGATCAAACGAATTAGTGATTCAGGACACTGGGCGGACCATCAATCACAATACGGAGCAAAACCGTATTGTCTTTTTTCAAGTCCGGCCCCCAAACCAGTTTCGCCGAGGAGTCCCAGCTGACTCTTTCGTAACCGTCTTTCGGACGAACGGCGCTGACGGAGTGCTCTGTGGCAGCTTCCCAACTAGCGTCGTCAAACTCAAAGGACTTCCAATTCTCCGGCTCGTTCAACTGCGTAAACTCGCAAGGCGACTCACCAGGAACTGGGTCGCTCTCCTTTTCGCGAGCATCGCCATGCGCCCGGATTGTACGCGGCTAGTTTCCGGGACGCGACAACATCACACGCAGCCGCTCAGTGTCAGCCGCAGCGTCCATCATTTTGAATGAACAATGTTGCCGCATCCCACGGTCGTACAACACCGTCAGTACGACAGCGATACCGCTTGCGACAGATGGCTGCGTTCGCCGAGCAGTCGAAGTAAGAAGTGCGCGACATCCGCACGTGAAACAGTTAACGTCAACTTGCTGTCGATCGAGTTGCCGTGCTTGTATTCCCCCGTGACCGGACCGTCGGTGAACGCTGCAGGACGAACAATCGTCCAGTCCAAACCACTCTGCCGCACATATTCTTCCTGTCGCTCGTGATCGGCCATCGCCCAACGTAGTGGACCACGGAACAGCAGCCACCACTTCAAATTCAACTGCGAAGCACTCTCGCCAGCCCCCAAGGTCGACTGACAAATCAAATGTCGTACGTCATTTTGCTTCATCGCCGCAATCACATTGCGTGTGCCTTCTGATCGCACTTTCCCTTTCGCTCCTGCACCAAGAGCAACAATCACACAGTCTTGCCCGGCCACAGCAGTATGAATCTTTGGCTGATCACGCAGTACGTCACCCTCCACCACGCGAACGCTTGACGTTTCAACATCCAGCTTTTTCGCATCTCGCACAAATGCCGTCACCTCGTAACCTGCGTTCAATGCCTGTTTTACGACCTGCGAACCAACCGTGCCGGTAGCTCCGAATACAGCAACTTTCATCGTTTCCCCTCACTTTCTAAGGTTAAAAAAGTGCCAAGCCGCTCAACTTGACACTGTGTCAAGTGTAGACTTAGTTGACACAGCGTCAAGTGCGAGATTTACACAATGTCAAGTGAAGACACAGGCACCCGGCAACGCATCCTGGAAGAATCCCTAAGGTTGCTTGAAGACCAACGTGGGAAGAACGTGCGCATGTCCGACATCGCTAAGGCGGCAGGAATTTCACGCCAAGCGGTTTACCTTCATTTCAAATCCCAAACGGAATTGATGATCGCCACAGTGCGATACGGTGACGATGTTCAAGGAGCCCAGTCACTCGTCGAGCCCTGGCGCAAAGCTAAGGGAATCGACAAGCTGGACACTTGGATTGAGTTTTGGGGAAACTACATCCCTAAGATTTTCGGGGTCGCGAAAGCACTCATGATCGCAAAAGAATCGAACGAGGTAGCGGCTGCCGCTTGGGACGATCGCATGGAAGATGTTCGCAAGAGTTGCCGCAAAACGATCCAGGAACTATCCGTAAACAACCTGTTGTCAGATGACTGGACCGTAAAATCCGCGACAGACATGCTGTGGACCATGCTCTCTATTCAGAGCTGGGAACAACTTACGTCGTCGTGCGGTTGGTCGTCGAAACAATACGTAGAACGGATGAAGATGTTAGCTCGGTCCACGTTCGTGCAGTAAAAACTTCACACCACCTGCCCTGAATTTGCCGCCGCACTTAGTTCGAATCCAGTATCGAGAGGTCAGGGGCGATCTCTCGCATACACTCCGCCATATAGCGTTTGACGTTCGCGGTCGTTTTCAGTCGCAAGCTTTGCTGAAAGATCTTCTCAGCGTCGGTGGATGTGATCTTTGCTGCTAGTTGCTTGGTGGTTGGAACGAAAGCCGGACTCATACTGAATTGACGTAACCCCATCCCCAAAAGCAACACGAACGCTCGCGGTTGCCCTGCCATTTCACCACACAACGTCACGGGCTTACCCGCGGTATTGCAAGCCTTTATCACGTTCGAGAGGACACGAAGTACAGGTGGACTCAGCGGTTGGCACAGATGGCTGACCTTGGGGTTATCGCGGTCTGCGGCCATCAAGTACTGAACCAAGTCGTTCGAACCGATCGAGACAAAGTCCACCGAATCGAGCATTAATTCAATCGATACAGCTGCCGCAGGAACCTCCAACATCAGCCCCAGCGGTACCTCCGCAAACTCGGCTGCGTCTTGGCCTAGCTTTCGGCATGCACGTCGAACAATCGATTTCACGCGTCGAATTTCTTCGAGCGTCGTGATCATGGGAAACATCAACTTAACCTGCCCACCAAGCTTATTCGCGTAGGCTGCAGCTCGAAGAATCGCACGAATCTGCGTCTCGAAGAACTCTGGGTGTTCGAATGAAAGTCGAATGCTGCGCCAGCCCATGAATGGGTTGGCTTCCTGATGGTCACGTCCCAAATAAGGAATCGTCTTATCACCACCGATATCCAGGGTCCGGATCGTAACCTGGTGATCTGGACTGGAGTCAATAATCTCGCAGTACGTGGAGTATTGCTCCAGTTCGTCCGGCACGTTGTCGTGGGTCAGATACAGGTACTCCGTCCGATATAGACCAACGCCCGATGCCCCCATCGCCTTGGCCGCCGTGGCGTCGGCGGCATGATTGATGTTCGCCAACAAACACAGTGGTTCACCATCGGCGGTCACTGCCGGCTGATCTCTATTTTCCGCCAACTGGTCACGAAGATCAAAGAACTCGCGTTCCAGTTTGCGATAGGCGGAGAGCGTCTCTGCATCAGGATTTACCTGAACATGGCCGTCCCGACCATCAACAACGATCGTGTCGCCAGTTTTGACATACCGCAGCAGTCCGCGCACGCCGCTGACTGCTGGAATACCGCGACTGCGAGCAATAATGGCAGCGTGACTCGTTTGACTACCACGCACCGTCACGATGCCTTTCACTTCGGTATCTCCCAGATCCACGGCCTGCGAAGGCAACAACTCGTCGGTGCAAATGATCAATGGACCTTCTAGCGGCGACACCTCGGCTACCAGCACGTCGGACAAATGTGCTGTCAGTCGAATAATGACGTCTCGAATGTCCGCCAACCGTTCTCGCAGATAGTCGTCTTTGGTTTTCGAGAATACGCGTTCGTACTCGTCGAACAGTTTTTGGAGCGCTGCTTGCGCCTGCAGGCGATCTTCAACAATCCACTCTCGGACTTTCTTTGTGAAGGCTGCATCTCTCAAGATCGAGCGATGCGTTTGAAAGATCGATCCTTCTTCCGGCCCCACTTGGGCCTCGACTTTGCGCTGCAGATTTCGCAGCTCGTTACCCACTTTGTCACGAGCGGCCTCGTACCTAGCAAGCTCGGCTGTGACTTCTTGGTCAGCCAGCCGCTTCGTATCAGGGTCGACGAAAATCTCCTGAATGCAGTATGCCGTGCCAACTGCTATCCCCGGTGATACTGCTAGGCCTTTTCTCATGCCAGCAATTTAACAGACCGATCAGAAAGATACGGCGTTTGGACGGCAGCTTCCCACAAGTGCCGCAAACCGGCTTCGTCCCGGCAGGCTCACGGCCGTAGGCTCGTTTGTGCCAACTGGAGATTTTCGCTGACAGGGTGAAGGCGTCCTGCCGCTGATGATCTGGATCGTCGACAAACCAATAATCACCGCGTTTTTCAGGTCTTCACGCCTGTTTTGGCTGTGTTGAGCAGAATCGCTTAGAAAGCTATACTTCCCCTCTTCACGAAACGGCAGAGTCCAATGCGATTTACCCTAATTGACCGCATTACCGAAATTCATCCAGGTGAATTCCTGACGGCGGTCAAAGGGCTGACAATGGCCGAGGAATACCTGCAGGATCACTTCCCGCTGTTTCCCGTGATGCCGGGCGTCTTGATGCTGGAAGCCTTATATCAGTCCAGCGCTTGGTTGGTCCGGGTCACAGATGATTTCGCGAACAGCATGGTGATCCTGGAAGAAGCCAGGAATGTGACGTACAAGGATTTCGTCCAGCCTGGGGAAGCTTTGGTCGTACACGCAAAAATTCAAAAGCGTGTCGAAAACCAGGTTTGGATTCAGGCCGAAGGAAGAGTGGAAGATCGCCAAGCGGTGAAGGCACGCTTGATTTTGGACTGCTTCAACTTGGCCGATCGCGACCAGGCAAGTCCACACGTAGATAGACACATCGTGCAGGAGTTTCGACGAGAACTAGGAAACTTGTACGGCTTGCAGCCGCAAGCCTGAGTTCGCTCGGAGGTTGGCAGTGCCATCGCTGCCAGCATGTCATCAGAACCACACAGTCACTGCAAGCTTGAGCCCGCACAATCGCGAAGGGCACGCGAACAAGCCGAAGAATCTCGACGCTTGCATAGAAAAACTCGCGTTGTCCGCGCGAAAGAATAACGATATCTAAAACCACGAGATGCTGTAGCCATAAACTGGCGACTGTTTATTTGCTTAAGAACGAATCTCTTGGGCAGCTTTAGTTTGCGGCGAAGTATTTGAATACAGATTTGAGGAGTTAGTTGTTATGGCAGCCAGCGAAGAAGTTTTTGACAAAGTAAAGGAAGCTCTCGTCGACGCATTGGGCGTGGACGATGACGAAGTGACTCCG
This sequence comes from uncultured Pirellulaceae bacterium, assembly GCA_964418725.1. GTDB lineage: Bacteria > Planctomycetota > Planctomycetia > Pirellulales > Pirellulaceae > CAYNJG01. The sequence goes on along the minus strand of CAYQMZ010000414.1, from coordinate 2,198 downwards.
GATGCCACGCTAGTAGGCGACCTGGGAGCAGAATCAATCGACTTCCTAGACATCGTATTCCGCTTAGAGAAGGCGTTCGGCATCGAAATCCCACGCGCCGAACTGTTCCCTGAAGACATCCTCACCAACGCCGAATATGTCGAAGACGGTCGCGTTACCACGACCGGTGTCGCAGAGCTCAAAAAACGCATGCCGTTCGCTGACCTCACAAAGTTCGAGGCGAATCCTTTGGTTCAGGAATTTGGCAATTTGCTGACGGTGAACGACATGTGTCGTTACGTTGCCAGCAAACTTGGCTAGTTGGCGCCAGCGGGCAGGGCTCACTCTAGCCAGTCCTTGCCCGACAACTGATCGGCCTGCTTTTGCGGGCCGGATTGGTGCTGTCCACACAGTTTGCCAGCCACCGACGAACTGGGCACACCAGATTTGATGATCGTTTCTGACTATTCAAAGTTATCTACATCGAGCTAGGTTGCCATGCGTTGGTGGTGGATCGACAAATTTACCGAATTCCAAAGTGGTAAATACGCCAAAACGGTGAAGTGTGTCACGCTGGCGGAAGAGCAGATCGACGATTACTTTCCATCGTACCCAGTCATGCCGCAGTCGCTCATCATTGAGGGACTCGCGCAGACCGGTGGCCTACTGGTTGGACAGCTGAGCGATTTCGTTCGCAGCGTTGTTTTGGCCAAGGTGTCCAAAGCGAAATTCCATTTCACCGCTTCACCCGGTGATCAAATGGTCTACACGGCCAATCTTGAACGGATCGAAGCCGGTGGAGCCCTCGTGTGCTGCACTGTTGAAGTGGACGATCGCCGTCTGGCCGACATCGAACTCTACTTTGCCTACTTCGATAACCGCGACATTGAACGCGGGCAATTCGTCCCAGCGGACTTCCTGCGAATGATGCGGGTATTCAAATTGTTCGAAGTGGGCGTAGACGCGGAAGGCCAGCCGCTAAAGATTCCTCAACGATTGCTTGACGCAGAGAAGCAATCGTTGGAAGTCGCTGCTGATCAGTGACCACTGACTTAGAAACTTCGACGACATGCCGTAAGCAGTGCGCCGTCGAAAACCACTGGGGCACCTTTGTGGTGCCCAATCTGATTGAAGTGTGAGGCCATCTACGATGCGAAGACGTGTTGTGATTACCGGAATCGGCTCTATCAATCCCATGGGCCACGATGTCGAGACCGTCTGGTCTGGCCTGAAAGAATCGCGATCAGGCGTTGGCTTCACGTCGATATTCGATGCGAGCAAGTACCCGACAAAGATCTCCGCGGAAGTCAAAGACTGGGACATCACCGATACCGGCGAGGACCCCGAGACGTGGAAGTTCCGTGGTCGACATACCAAGTTCGCTGCGGGTGCCGCAAAGCAGGCTGTAAACTCGTCCGGAATCCTAGATGCTGGACTGGATCCGGTTCGCTTTGGCGTCTAC
>CAYQMZ010000414.1:0-747 GCA_964418725.1 uncultured Pirellulaceae bacterium | reverse complement strand
CTACCTGGGGTGTGGAGAAGGTAACCAGGACTTTGGATCGTTCACTGAGATGATGATGGCCGCGCTCACGGACGACGGGCTGGATATCGCCGCTTTCACAAAGAAGGGTTTAGAAATCCTGAACCCCATGACCGAACTGGAGCAGGAACCCAACATGCCCTGCGGTCACTTGGCCAGCATGTTCAATGCTCAAGGTCCCAATCTAAACTGCCTCACAGCGTGCGCTGCAAGTAGTCAGGCGATCGGCGAAGCGACCGAGATCATTCGCCGCGGCGATGCCGACGCAATGTTGTCTGGCGGCACGCATAGCATGATTCACCCCTTCGGTGTGACTGGCTTCAACCTGCTAACGGCCCTATCGACGAACAACGAAGTGCCCTCCAAAGCGTCTCGTCCGTTCGATCGTTTGCGAGACGGATTCGTCTTGGGTGAAGGCTCGGCGATGATCATTCTCGAAGAGTTCGAACACGCCAAGAAGCGAGGGGCTCACATCTACGGCGAGATCTTGGGCTACGGAACAACAGCGGATGCGTATCGGATCACAGACATTCATCCAGAAGGCCGCGGTGCCATCGCCTGTATGAAGATGGCCATGCAAGAAGCAAATGTAACTCCCGAGCAGATCGACTACGTGAATGCTCACGGGACTAGTACGACCGTCAACGACAAGATTGAAACCCTCAGTTGCCGAGCTGCATTTGGGGAACACGCCGAGAAGATTCCAGTCTCCAGCACCAAGAGTATGAT
>CAYQMZ010000413.1:0-7042 GCA_964418725.1 uncultured Pirellulaceae bacterium | reverse complement strand
AAGACGCGAGCGAACTACAACAGGGTGATAAGGACGCTGGTGAAGCTGCCGAAGATGCAGAATCTCGCGCGCAGTATTTCGCCTTCAAGAACAGGCACGAAACGGCGAAAACTGACTTGATACGACATGAAAAGCGTTTGCGCTATCTGCTAGGCCTCACCGCCAAGGACGGCAGGCTGATTCAGCCTATCGATCATCCCTCCTCTGCTCGAATTACGTTCGATTGGAACTCGATCGCAGACGAATTACTAGCGAACGATTCAACAATTCGACGACAACGATGGGCCATCCGGCAAACCGAGTTGCAATTGATTGCCGCCAAGAATCAATTGCTGCCCACGCTTGATGGGAAGGCACTGAATAGGTTCGTCGACTTGCTCGAGGATCACAAAGAACCACATACCCTGAACGACGCATACAATGCGATGTCAGGCCTCACAGACGACGACTTTGACGAGTGGCTACTTGGGTTTTCGGCTCAGCAGACCATTGGTTACAGGTCGGAACTTTCTCAAGTGCGCAACGCTCAGCTACAGCTTCGAAAAAAGCGGAAAAGACTAGAGGACATGGAATCAGAAGTTACGCAGCAACTCTCTTCGGCGCACTTGCATGTTAAAAAGGCGTACTCGGCGGCACAGGATTGTTACAACGAACTCAAGGCCAACAGAGACCAGGTTGCTGCAGCCGAAATCGCCTACAACCAAGGCCAGCTTACGCTCGACGTTGTATTTGATGCCCAATCTCGACTTGCAAAATCCGAGACGGATTACTTCCGTGCTCGCGTGGAGTACACGTTGTCAATCGCGTACGTCCATCGGCTCAAGGGAACTTTGCTCCAAGTTCACGGTATCGAAATCGCCGGTCGCCCCAAGCTACGCGAAACACATCGCAACTCAGATGGGCCAGTTCGACGACAACGTCGCCACGACCTCGACTACAGTATCGCGAAGCCGATTCGTTCCACGACGAACGATTCTCCACACTTCTACGAATCAACGCGAAAGAATGAAAACGGCAGCGAGATCATCGACAGGAACATACCAGCCTCGGCGATGCAGTAGATAAGATGCGTCCATGAGCCGCGCTGAGCATTCAGCCCCGGCGTGAAGAACGCATTTTCATGGCCGAGCACGAATACCAACCCACCGAGGAACAATGGTATAGACAAGTGCATCCAAAACAGTGTGCGTTGCCGCCTCACGAGCAGAAAGACTGCGATGCCCAGCCAACCCATCAATCGTGTCACCGGATGCGATGCCGCGAACAGCGATACGGCGGCCGCTGCCCCGAACGTGAAGAGAAACAGCGAGCGAGTCGTGAATTTGCTCGCCGAGTATCGTGAATCGTCCAATGCGTTAGGAAAACAACTCGCGAACCGGTTGCTTGCCAAAGTCAACGATTGGGAATGGCCGGCCCGCAGGTCCGGGTAGATGAGATTCCAGATCAAACCCAAGACTATGGAAAATCGTCGCCATGACTTCGCCAGGGTCGACCGGTCGATCTGCCGGGACTCCACCGATCGGATCGCTCGCACCGATGACTTGTCCGCCTTGCACTCCGCCGCCAGCAAATGACGTGGTAAAGCACTGAGGCCAATGGTCTCGACCACCGGCAGGATTGACTTTCGGCGTTCGTCCAAACTCAGACAGTGTTGTGACCAGCGTCGAATCCAACATGCCGCGATCAAACAGATCTTCCAGCAACGCACTGTAAGCTTGGTCGTACATCGGCGCGACGATGTTCTTCATGCCTTCGATCGAAGTGAACGGCTTCGATCCGTGAATGTCCCACGTGATTTCATCGAACACCGTGAGGAAGGTGTTGATTGTCACGACGCGAACGCCGGACTCGATCAGCCGACGAGCCAGCAAACAGCACTGCCCGAAACGATTCACTCCATATCGTTCGCGTACCTTTTTGGGTTCCTTGCTTAGATCGAACGCCTCACGAGCTTCTTTGCTGGTCATCAATCGGAATGCCGCGGCGAAACTGTCGTTCAACAGTCGAGCATCATCGCTTTGCTCGAAAGACTTGATCGTACCGTCCACGATCTCTCGCATGCGTCGACGACGCTCTAGTCGCACCGTATCGATGTTGGGCGGAGGCAGTAAATCGGGCACTTTGAAATTGGGCTTCGACGGGTCCGCCATCAGTGCAAACGGATCATGTGTCTTACCCAAAAATCCACCGGCTTGACCGTTCGGCAAGTTTCCGCCACCGCGGCCCATCAACTCGGGGAGGACAACAAACGGAGGCAGATCTGATTTACGTCCCTTCAAGTAACTCACGACCGCTCCGGCGTGAGGCGTCTCCACGCCACCTTGGAATTGACGACCGGTTTGCATCATTTGCCACCCGGCGTCGTGAACTGCCGCGGAAGTGTGATAACAACCACGCAGCAGTGAAAACTTGTCCGCGACCTTGGCGATCTTGGGGAGGATTTCCGAGATCTGCATTTCCGGCGAGGCAGTATTGATAGGCTTGAACGGCCCGCGTATTTCAGCCGGCGCGTCGGGCTTCATGTCGAACGTATCGATGTGACTGGGTGCGCCCAAGTTGAAGATCATGATGCACGCGCGGTCATCATGATGATCCTTGATGGCTCCCACTTCCTTTGCGTGCATCAACTCGGGCAATCCCAAACCAATCGCCCCAAGGGTGCCGACCTGCAGAAAGTCTCGACGCGTCTGGCCGTTACACGTGTGTGCTTTGCCACGATCTTCGAATGAAAGCATACGAAAATTCCCGTTATTGGATTCCTACATAGTGCAGCGTTGCCGCAGCTTGTGAGCGGACTCGCAGTATCACTGGCGATTCATGGAAATCGCGTTCAGCAACCCAAGTTGCCGCGTGCCAAGCTTTTTGAAACAAGCAGCCAATCACTCACGAAGCACTAGCTTAATGGCACGATTCTAACAGAGCAAATTTGACATCGACTACGGATAAGAAGACTGCGATAGCAGCACGGAAGCTCCCGTTGACGTGATTGGAGCCAGTTTGGTAACGTCCCCCGAATTTTTACAGTCGGGCACAAATCTGACGCAAAGCTGAACTGATGCCGAACCGCTCTGGACTAAAACTGATCTTCATCGTCGCGTGGATTCTGGGCATCGCGTCGCAGGGTTGTTCCACGTGGCATCAGGGAGACGTCGTTCAAAGTGTTCCGCGGTTGCCGCAGGCTCAGATGTCACGCAACAGCGTTGGTGGCGAGATTGCAACCGTCACCTTCGATGCGGCCAACCAAGATCTGCTGCAGTCTATTCGGCAAGAGTTGGACGAGCAGGTTTTGGACGCGGACCTTCGACGTCATTTGGCCAACAACGGATTCGTCGCGGGAAGCCTGGGGCCGCAATTGCCGTCCGCCATCCAGGTTCTATTGATGGAGGCGGCCGACCGACGCGAGCATCCAACGGCCGAGAATCAAGTCGATGCGCCCGATCAACAGCGCTATGTGCATTGCCGCGCAGGGGTGCGTCGAGGCATCGGACTATGGGGGGCGGCGGAAAAACTGAAGCTGCGTCATCATCAAGGCGAACTGGTTGTACCCAAGAACTTCGACGATGCGACGATGACATTCGGAATGCGATGCAAACAGTCTGGCCGTAGTGTCGCAGACATCTCGCTTCGACCTGAATTGAAGCATGGTCCAATTCGGCAGAAGTACGTCATTGAATCTGGTTCAAGCTACTGGGCTGCACAGCAAGACACGATCGACTTCGCGGACTTGGAAATGAAGTTTGCAGTTGCGTCGGGCGAAACAGTTCTGATCACGTGCACCAACCAAGCCGAGATGCTGGGGACACGCATGTTTCGGAACCAGGAAGGAACGCGTCAGAAGGTTCTGCTAGTTCGATTGGCTCAGACACAAGTCGATCTGACGTTCGAGGACGAGTAGTGCCTGGTCACCCGGACGATGCTGACTCCAGCAACTCGCCGATTGGTTCGATGGTCGACGTCACCATCGAGATTCCTCGTTGGTCCTTCGTGAAGTACTCACTGCAGGCAGATGTGGGCCAGGTCGAATTCATTTCTCCTCTGCCCTGCCCTTTCAACTATGGCTTTGTCCAGGGTAGCGTCGGCGGTGATGATATGCCGCTGGATGCGATCGTCATGGGCCCGCGAATCCGTCGGCGACAAACAGTCAGCGTTCAGGTGCGACACGTTATTCACTTTGTCGACAACGACCAGCGAGACGACAAACTGGTTTGTTCAACCAAGCCGCTGAGACGTTGGGAGACTGCACTATTGAAGTACGGATTTCCCGTCTATGTCATGATGAAACGCACAGTGAATTGGTGGAAAGGTAAACCTGGACGCACGTACGTCCGTAGCGTGTCCACGAAGTGACCAGAGCACCGCAACGAACGATGAAGTCTATCAAACCTTCGACGAAATCCAGCCCGCTCTCAAACCGACGCTTTAGCGAGACAAAGTGGTTTCCAAGTTTCGGATCGCCTCGAGTTCCTCTTCAAGACGTGCGGCGATGTCCGCGTGCGAGTCAATTAAGTTCTTCGTCTCTGCGATGTCTGACTCTAGGTCATAGAGCTGATACGGCCGAGCAAAAGGTTTGCCCTTTGGTGCTTGGCGTCCACCGGAGCCGTTGCCGGCAATCAACTTCCAATTGCCTTCGCGGATGGCGAACATCCCTGCTCCCGAGTGATTGATGACGCCAGGTCGAGGACTCGCCGGTTTGCCATCCAGTTGCGGCAGGAAACTGTGGCTATCGACGGCTTGGCCCTTCGGCACCGTGGCGTTGGTAATTTCCGCCAATGTTGCCAAGCAGTCGACGTGACAAATGGTCTTCTCAGAGACGATGCCAGCCCCAACTCGCTTAGGCCAGCGGACGAAAAACGGTACGCGATGGCCAGCTTCGTAAATGTCCGCCTTCGTTCCGCGAAACTCGCTGTTCGCCGTGTGTCGGTCACTGCGATACGCCTGAACCGTCGGATCGTCGACATGGCAATCGGCATCGGGGCCTTCGTTGCGTCGCATGAACGAGCCATTGTCACTTGTGTAAATGACCAACGTATTGTCTCGAATGCCCGCGTCGTCGATTGCCCGCAGGACGTCGCCCACTGTCGAGTCAACTTGCGTCACGAAATCGCCATAAGGTCCTAGCTCCGTCGTGCCGCGAAATCTTGGATGGGGATACACGGGTTTGTGTGGCGCGGTCAACGGAAAGTACAAGAAGAACGGCTTGTCGTTCGTTGACTTCGTGGCGATGAATTGCTTTGCCTCTTTCGTAAGGCGGTCCAAGCAATCAGCCATGTCAAAATTAGGGGCTCGCTCGCCCGTGCGCCAGAAGGCTGGAAACCTGCTGTTCTTTTGGCGGATCGAAGGAAACTGAGTGATCGCGTGATTCTTGATGTAGATGTAGGGCGGAAAGTCCAGCGATGCGGGAATCACAAACGAATAGTCCCACCCCAAATCGTTTGGTCCGTGATCAATCGGCTTCGAGAAGTCGAACCCCTTGTTCTCTTTCTTACTAGGATCTTTGGCGAAGCCCAAACCAAGATGCCACTTGCCGACAACTCCCGTGTCATAGCCTGCCGATTTCAACACACTGGCCAGCGTCGAGCGTTGCTTATCGATCAATGGCTCGCCATAGCCATTCAACACACCGCGTTTCAACTTGGAACGCCAACAATACCGCCCCGTCACCAACGCGTAACGCGTCGGCGTACAAACCGCGGACGGCGAGTGAGCATCAACGAACGTTATACCTTCAGCGGCCAAACTGTTGAGGTACGGCGTTGGGATCTTTGATTTTCCATTGAGGGCCTGAACATCACCAAACCCCATATCATCGGCCATGATGAGTACTACGTTGGGCCGACTGAGATTTGATTCTGGCGAATCGTTGGCCAGTAGTTGTGTCGCACCGGGGGTGACAAACAGCCCAACACAGATAGCGAGCAAATAAAGGTTTCGTCGTGTGTTCATCAGCTGGTCTGGCGTTTTGGTGGGTGCTTTTTTCATCAGTTGGATGCCTGTTCATTGACGGCAGGTTGCGCCGGTGCGTTATTCGAATCGCTCGGTAAAACCCTCAGCAAAACCGGGTTCGACGATGGTTTGCCCGCGTCACCCGACTCGACAAAGATAACTCGCTCCATCGGTTTGACCCAAGGCTCGGCCGTCAGAAAGAACTGACGTTCGTTTTGCCCTTCCACGATCAACACGCCGTTCAAACCAATGTTGTCCACATAGACTCCGTGGGGCGCGTTGACCGCTCCAGACTCGTTGCCGAAACCGACACGCCCATCGTGATCTTTGCGTTCAATCTTGATCGTGGCCGTGGTCGACTCTCCTGCCTTCAATTCAATGACGGGATACTGTGCTGTGCCCTGCGTAGGCTTCGTATCCGGGACCAATTGCACCAGCAGTTTGGGTTTCTCATCCACCTCGATCTTCGCCATCGATTCGATTTCGTGCACGACCGCCGCGTCATTGATATTGGCCGTCAAACGAATCTCAACTGCATTGACTTGCTCTTCGGTCGGAGCCTTGGCCCCAGCTTCAGCAACCAACGTCGCAAACACGCGATCATGATTGGCTTCGATCTGCAGCGGTCCCGGTACAGAGAAACCAGGCGGCAAATTTGAAATCGCAACGTTGACCGGCCCAGAAAATCCGTCGATGCGTTCGATCTCGATGCCAAATTTCTTCCCCGTTCCCAGAGCGACTTTGAGCTCTTTGTCCAGCAGTTTTCCTTTGAAGTTTGGCTTGGGCGGACGGATCATCAACGTGTATTTGTAATCTTCGCCCTGCTGCCCCCGAACGTCGCGTAACTTGACCAGATACTCGCCATCTTTGGGAGCGACGAATGTCAGACGTGAATCTTTGCCAAGTCGACGTTGGCTGTCGTCATCGTTTTCGTAATTCAAAACGAAGACCGGCAAGCCGTTAGGCGGAAGTTTGGCTTCTGGTGGATGAGCTTCCACGATATAGGCTGGTTCGTGCAGTGCATGGGCCACTGGCGTGGTATCAAAGAAACCTCTTCGGCTGCCAAAGTTTGGGTAGACGTTGAAACCTGAATCGGGTC
>CAYQMZ010000412.1:1565-7044 GCA_964418725.1 uncultured Pirellulaceae bacterium | reverse complement strand
AACGGACCGGAGACCACGTCATTGTGCCCGTCACCATCGATGTCACCAAAGTCGGCGCCTTCGCTATAGAACTGCTCGCTAAGCTCGACGCTTTCAAAGTGAACGGTCGACTTGGTTGGACCGTCCGTCGACGTCCCTTGTCCCTGACACTGGCTGCAGGCGAGGACGATGCACATCGCTTTGATTGTGTGGTTCGCAAGCTTGTGCAGGGCGAGTGGTGTTGTTGAGCTTTTCATGGCAGTTTCTCCGCTGGCAGGCTCCCCATTTTGCGTTGGTGCGCGACGGTTAACAACACTGCAGAAAAGATTCGCTGCTGGCACGCTGAAATGGACTTTGAAGGAGTGCGTGCTGTCATTAACTTGAGCGGATCACATGGCGAGGTTACCGGCAAGATGCATGGTGACCCATTCACGGCACGAAGCAACATGGAGGTTGCGATGTTGGTGAGCCCTACCCCGGCCGAAGTTCGTTGGATTGTTGAGCAATCCTTTCAAAAGTACTTCAACCTGACCGACGAAGATCTCGAGGACTTGGTTGAAACTCCCATGATCGACGATGGACGTTGCATCGCTCGTTCGTATCGCGTCACAGACTTTTTGGCGATGTGGCTGCAAGATGTTGGCATTCTGCAATTCTATGATCAAGAAGGCAGCATGTTGCGTCGGGCGAATCTGTTCGCGGAGATTGAGCCACCACCTGCCGATACGGCTCAAGCAGCCTAAGTCGATACAGAAGTTAACGTCCGGAGATCCGAACGTTAGCGAGTGTTTTCAGATAGCTGGAAAGTTCGGCTAGACGCTCCAATCGTTGGCAGAACACGAGGCCATCGCATACGATATTGCCATCGGTTTTTGATGGCGGAGAGATCGTATGCGGTTAGTCCTTTGTTTGTTGTTGGTTGCCTCGTCCTGCCTTGCGAAAGAAACACGCGCGAAGCACGTACCTAGTATTCGTGAAATCAATCGCACGATCAGTTCATTTGTTCAGGAAGGGACTGTGTCTGGTGCGGTGACGTTGGTGGCTCACCAGGGCAAGCTGATTCACTTCGGAGCGACAGGCATGGCGGACATCGATCGCCGTGTCCCTATGAAGACATCGTCTCTGTTTGCAATCGCATCAATGACGAAACCGATTGTCGCTACCGGCGTCCTGATTTTGCAAGACGAAGGATTGCTCAGCGTAGACGACAAGGGCAGCAAATACAATCCGGAATTCGCCGATGTAAAACTGGCCAATGGAAAACCGCTCGCAAGAGAGATCACCATTCGCGAGTGCCTGTCGCACACTTCTGGTTTGCATGGAAAGCAACTCTTCGAAGGTTCGCTCGCGGATCACGCCAGGGCACTTGCCAACCAACCTCTGGCATTTCAGCCACGCCGGCAGTGGCGTTATAGCCCCGGAGTAAATGTCGCGGGGCGAATCATTGAAATCGTGTCGAAGCAACCGCTGGACAAGTTTTTGCAAGAACGCATTTTCGACTCGCTGGAGATGAAGGACACGACCTTCTTTCCCAACATTGAACAAGTTGATCGCGTCGCCACGATGTATCAAGCGGGGAAGTCTCGACCGCTGGCCCCTGAATACAAGTTTCTTGCGGCGCTCACTCGTGTTGAGGCCCCGAATCCATCGGCGGGACTCGTCTCGCACGCAAGGGACATGTTTCGGTTCTACCAGATGATACTGAACCGCGGCGTTTACCGAGGCAAGCGGATTGTGTCCACTGCTGCCGTGCGGCAAATGCTCAAGCCGCAGATCGGTGCCGACGACACCGGCTTTACGCCCGGTAATCGGTGGGGGCTAGGCTGGTGCATCGTAGCCGAGCCTCAGGGTGTGACGGAGATGCTTTCGCCGGGCACGTTTGGCCACGGCGGGGCATTCGGAACACAAGGTTGGGTCGACCCAGCAACCGAGACGATTTACGTGCTGATGATTCAACGGAAGGGCATGGAGAATAGCGACGGGTCCAAGATTCGAGCTGAATTCCAACGTGTTGCGAGTAGCCAACTGCCCGAAGTTGCGGGAATCAAAACGGCACGGGCTGAATAGCACCGTCTGAACGGTCTTCACCGCGTTGCCCTTGCTTCAGGTTCGGCTTAGTTGGTAGCCGTGCGGTCGATGCAGAAGTGCGCAATCGCAAATCCATTGTCGTAGTCACGTCGACTGACGGGGATTAGATTTAGCTTGGGTGAGTTTTCGGCCAGTAGCGTTTTCCCTGAACCCATCAGGAACGGGTTCACTTTGACAATAACGTCGTCGATTTCCCCAAGCAGCGACGACGCCAGGATTGGGCCGCCGCAAAGCCAGATACCCAATCCGTCCTCTAGCTTCAGTTGACGAACGTGTTCGATCGCGTTGCTCGGCACAATGTGCAGATTCTCTGGCGAATCGTCTTGGGGCAGGGACTTCGAGAACACGTACTGCCGTAGATGTTGGTACGGACTGTCGACGCCCAGCGCCAAGCCAACTTCATAAGTAGCTCGCCCCATCAGGACGGTATCAAAATGACGGTTAGCAGCCGTGACGTTCAGGTGTGGACGTAGGTGCGTGGGGATCGTTTCCGGGTACTCGTTCAATAAGACGGCTACGTGCTCGCCTTCAAACGTGAAGTCATCAATCCCGCCGTCTTCCCTTGCGATGAAACCGTCGAAACTTGTCGCAATGAAGTAAGTGAGTTTTCGCATCTAAGGACCAATTGCAGGATTGATTGTGCCACGCTGGTGTGAGATGAGTGCGTGATATAAGTGCTTCCAAGGTCGCACATTGTAGATGTTCACTGTGGACGTGGTGAGTTGTGGTTGTCCTGAATCGCAACATGTGCTGTAGGCCGCTGATCTGGAGCGAACCGGCCGCACATTATTGCGGGAACAACGGACAACGTAATCGTGATACCGATCAGTCCAGTGAAGAACGAGATCGCTCCCGCTACTAGGGAAGGAAGCTGCTCGAGACCGCAAAGATGGTATGCCGCAGACGTTCGATGAGGTTTGTCGTGCAAGGCGACCGCTGGCGATTTGACTCGAATCGTTGCTTGGTAAGAGCCAACTTCGAATGGCCGTAATACAGTGAGCACAAATTGACCGTCCCAAGACTGAACTGAATCAGCGGTAAAGTCGGCTCGATGTACTTCCTTGCCCGCGGTGTCGTGAATAGAGATGCTACCCGACAGCCCGGCAAACCAGTCTGTGGAAACGGTTTCCGTTGACTCTCGACGACCCGATTCTTCTACCCCCAATACGTTGATTTCTGGTTGGGATACACGAGAACCGGGGTGTTCAAAGAACTCCACGGACAGCAGTTCGCCGTGTGCTGAACTGCACGTTTGCTCAAACGAAACAGTCTGTTCGCCGACTTCGGACAAGTCGATCGAAGATTCCATTGGTTGAGCGTCAATCCATTGGCGAAATTCTGTGTACATCTTGGACGATTCAACGCCCGACCAAGTCGCGATGCCGAGACATACCATCGCAAACAGTAGTCCGAAAAGTCGGCCAATAAAAACCGCTCGCATAATGTTCACGCTCGATAGAGGATCACTCCTTCAATTCTACGCAAACGAGGCTGTTGTCATCCAATCAAACTTCCGGCATGCCTAAGTTATTCCGCGGGTTCGCGATCGAGAAGGCTAATTTCAGTTTCGCCCACAACACGCTGTGGAATCGAGCCATTCGAGGTGACGACGTAGAAACGGAGTCCAAACTTCTGCGAATCGGCTTGTGCCTTGGAGAGTTTTTCCAGCTCTGGCTTCACCATCTCAAGTACGCTCTCGCTATCAAGCTGAATCACCTTGTCGGCAGTCGTGGCGACCGCGAGCATTCTTATTTCGGTCGCGGGCTTGCCGTCTATTGAAAGCGCGCCGCCAACTCGGATTTCACTCGAAACGTCGCCACCAGCCAGGGGAGCTGACGGTGCGATCTTGAAGTTGTCCGAATTCGCCATAGGGCTCAGGTTTACGAGCTTCTGAGTTGCATCGGTCGAGTAGAGGATCTCTAGTGGTGCCGGGCCAGCGAGTGTGAACTTCGTGTGGCCAAGGCAAACTTCCAGATCTTCCAATCGCTTCACAATCGCAGTGACCGTGCTGGCGGATGGCGTGGTCAATGCAGGAATGTGGAGGTGACTGCTAACGCCGTAGGGGCTGGCGACGTGGACGTCGATCCACTCCTCATCGCCTTGCTTGCTGGGTTTCACATTTTCTGGAATCGTGACCCGCATGATCTGGCGGCTCATCAATATGAAGGGAACGCATTTTCCACCGGCAACAACCTTTGTGTCGTGTACGCTGAAGCCATCGCCGACCAGGAACAGCGTTGTCCCGTTGCAAGTACCTTCGCAGTTGCCACCGATCTTGTTGGGTGCCGCTTCTTCACTGGTGCATGAAGTTGCGGCATTCACGATAACTCCCGAGCCGCCGTAGAAGCCGTGCAATTCCGGCGCCAGGTCAGTTACGCCATTAGAGAACATTTCGAACCCGCCCATCGTATTTTCAAAGGGCACCTGAACTTGCGAGGTTTGTAGCGGAAGTCGTTCGCCAATGCTCTGCACAACGTTCAACAACTGATGTGCGTCCCGGTCACGGTAGGCACCGCAGTCACAGACTTCTTGTGCCGACTTTTCGATAGCTGCGTACGCACTGCTGAGCTTCATCGTTTGGTGTAACGTGAATTCTTTGAACTTTGGATTGGCAAGCCCAAACCAATTGGCTCGGCTACTCACGGTCACGTAGGGAACGAACGAGGGCATAAGCACGACTGCCACGCAGTCGCGTTGACCAGGCTCGATTTTTCGTGAGCGAATCGTGTTGTTACGTCTGGGGCCTCCCGTGAGTGTTTCGACGAACGCGCCGATCGAGCCGGGCGTCGGCGGAGACTGGAATCGCGGGTAGAATCGCCAGCCGAATGTGTCCGATCCGTGAGCGAACGCGATGGATGTCCGATTCAGCTGAATCGTCTCGATGTCGGTTTCAAGTCGTCTTGCGAAGTTAGCGGCCGCGTTTGCTCGAACGGTTCCCCGCGCGACGCCAACTGCCAGTGCAAGTTGTAGTTCTCGACGACGCGAGAAAATATCGGCAATGTTTTGGTCCTGCGTGACCGGGTCCAATGCGAAGACCTGAATTGGCCAGCGACAGCGAACGTAGTCGTTAAACATCTGCACCGTGGCCGGATCCGGATCTCGTACGTATGCGTCCAGCCAAGTGTGTTCCGAATCGATTGAGCAAGGACAGCCTTTGGCAATTGCAGCTTCTTGCATGTCCTCTGCAAGGCGTTGGTTGAGCAACGCGGATTCGACAATGATGGCCCAGGCCAGGGAGACGGTCGTGGTGTGGGTAGCACGACGGTAGTTTTCTTTGATGTCGTCGAGGAACAGGTTGCGAAGGTCGATGATGGAGTCACGACCATCGAACGCTTTGATGCTTTTGTCGAAGTCCAGTTCTCGTCGACGTGCTCTGGAATAAATTGCTTCTACGAGTTGTGGTGTGCAGTGG
>CAYQMZ010000412.1:0-1555 GCA_964418725.1 uncultured Pirellulaceae bacterium | reverse complement strand
AGACGTCCGTCTTCCCGATCAAGTAACTTGTAGGCGGCATCTAATTCGACGCGAAGAAATCGTTCAACATCTAGCAAGTTGGCATGGCCGTTGGCCATCCGCTGTTCTTCAGGAATCGATTGGTTGGCGTCAACTGCGATGTGGGCAAGGAGTACCGGAGGTGCGTTATCCTCATTTTCGTCCTGTACACTCTTGCCGCCAAATATGTCGACGACTTGCGAGGGTGGGTATGCTAATAAGCTGCTTCGGCTATGCGGTGTTGACCTAACTGGTTGGGCTGAAAGTTTTTCGATTTTGGGCTGAACCCTTTCTCGAAGCGCCTTTATCGTCATCTGGGCTTTGGCGGAAAGAGCTACGGGGATGGTCGAATATGGAGAAGGCGTATGGGAGCTAGTTTTCCCCACCATTCGCTCTTCACTACTGGCGACAACTTCCCGGACGTACTGCGTCAGGTCTTCGGTGAACTCCTTGTCATCGATCATCTTGGTAACGAACAGCCCCAACTGATCGACCACGTCGTTGATCACCAGATTGCGAAACGTCGTCGGCAACAGGCGTTCATGCAGGTATGGCTCCGCTTTGAAAGTGATTTCGGCACCGTAGCCTTCTTGGGTTTTCTTTCCAGGCAAGATGGAAATCGGCAGGCGGATCAGATTCATCGAGTAGCCGGGAGCGTCGGCTGTGTCGTCGCCTTCGTTGATGCGGCGGAGTTCGGTGAGATGATTAAGGTAGCGGGCCAATTGGTCCGACTCGACGGTCGGCTCTAGCGAAATGTTCTCTGGTGAAAAGCGACTGAGGTCGATTTCAGTCTTTGCCGAACTTCGGTCGATTACCGCGTCTTCCGCTGGGTTCGGGATCAGCGAACTGGCGTTGGTGCTTGCCGCTGTGGCGTCCTGTGCGATCGAGTCGATGGCCAATGCGGCGCCAAGGAATGATTGGTCGCTTCGACGCAGAGCACCTTGCAGCGTGATTGTGAATCGTGACTCGTCGAAGCGTTTGGCGATTTCGCGTTCGAACTCGTAACGATGCCGGGTCAGGCGCGCTTGCCCCCAAACGTCCGGTTGCTTGGGGACGATCGAACCGAACTTCTCGAAGTGATGCTCTAGCCAATCAATTTCTTTGGCGAGCTTTTCTACGGGAGGACAGATCGTGCGACATGGCTGCTCGGTCGCAAAGAGCTGTCGCCCCATCCCTCGCACGCCGCGTAGAGCTTGTCGGATGCCTTGCGCTTCCGCGGCTGCGTTGAGTGAAAGCACAAAGACCGCAAGTAACGCGAACCGCATCCAACGCATGCGACGACCCCTATTTCGAACGAGTGGAAAACCCACTGATTTGGTCGTCAATAGATTCGCGGTTGAAGTAACGAAACAAACGCTACTACTGCGCTAATCCCGGCGGTGCTTGCAGAGGAATCGTTCGATCAAGACATCGCAATGCAGATTGCCCAATCGATACAGCGGCTAGAGCTTCTGTTGTGTGAGGCTCTTGCCGCGTTCAGCACGTGGCGAAACTGAATCCAACGGAAGCCGTCGAGGTTCCACCTACGCCTTGGAGA
>CAYQMZ010000411.1:2648-7052 GCA_964418725.1 uncultured Pirellulaceae bacterium | reverse complement strand
GGAATACCCTGGTGTCTTGCGCCGAATGCGATACGGAGAACCGAACTGCTCATCACGCTTACGATAGCCTTGCCACTACGTTAGTCAACTCGCCCGATGTCTGACGATCATCTTATCGCCAGTTGGTTGGGCAAGCATTCAGCTTTTCGAGTCGTAGGGCAAGGCGAAACGAATGGACAAATCACGTGCCGAGTCTATTCGTCGATTGGCAAACGGTACGTCAACGCACCTATTACTAAGCCCTTTTGAGATGTGTCATAGTCGTGGCACATTGTGCACTTCTCCATGACAACTGGAATGGGGGTTGCTGCAA
Source organism: uncultured Pirellulaceae bacterium (assembly GCA_964418725.1). Lineage (GTDB taxonomy): Bacteria > Planctomycetota > Planctomycetia > Pirellulales > Pirellulaceae > CAYNJG01. The sequence continues at coordinate 6,739 of CAYQMZ010000411.1, read as the reverse complement.
GCAGGTAGCGTTTGTCTTTCGATTTGGTGACTTGCTCGACAAATGACTTGCCAGCCTTAAGTTGCTTGATAGCACGCTTTTCGAAATCGGACTTTGCCACATTTTCGTCGTTGTACGGCTCGCCGGTCGCGTCGAGCAGGCGAACTTCGTGCCAGCCTTTCTTTTTCGCTGCTTCGAAGAGCTTCTTAAATGCAGTGCCGGCCGGCAGCGACTCTTCGCCGTCGACGTAGTGTGTTGTGATTAGAACGATTCCGCCTTTGTAGATGTCGTCGAGCATCTTGATTTGGCGTCGCGCTCGCTCGACAGCGGCGTCTTTCGGCTTCTTGCTGGTCGCCGTTTCTTCCGCTCCGCTGGCGTTGCCAAGCATCGCAATTGAGAGGAACAACGAGAGTAAAGTGGCTTGTTTCTTGTACATTTCATCCGCCTCCGAAATTGATATCCAGATTAACCAAGCCGCCTTTGCGGCGGCCTCGATATAGGTCTGCGATCGACGTCGAACCAAGGGCTTCATAGAAAGCAAGTTCAGCGGACATCAATAGTCTGCGGAGATGGCAGCCTGGTTCCATCGGACAAACCGAGGAATCTTGGACACATTCCAAGATTCCCACATTCCCTTCCATGGACTCGATGACTTCGCGGACGGTGATATCGCCTGGATCACGTGCAATGGCAATGCCGCCACCCCTGCCCGGGTAGGTTCGCACGTATCCCATCCTCGATAGCTGCTGGAGCACTTTCACTAAATGGTCTTTGGAGACGTCAAATGCGTTGGCCACTTCTTCGGCCGTTGATTTTTGTCCCGCATGTCCCAGGTAGATCAGCGCACGAAGAGCATAGTCGGTTTGAAGTCGAAGTTTCATGGTTAAGTGGAGCCAAGTGTACCAGTTAAGTCAGTTTTGTAGTTAAACTGGTATTATTTTACCCTGTTTGTATCGTGGGCGGATTTCGATCTGTTTTTTTGGGAAGTTGCGAGAGAGTCGGCCTTGACGCTGAAGCAGATCTTGGAGAGCCCTCCAAGCACACCAAATCGGTTGGCTTGTTGCGACGCGATTTTTTGTGCGAGACGCATGTGCAGCGTGGCAGACGTGGCGACGGAGCGAGCGCATCGCTGAATCGTCGCTAATGAAGAATCGCCAATGGCGGATTGAACGTTCGGGGGCTCAGGCGTGTCGCCATGGCCCCGTCATTGCAAGCGTGAGTCCACGCTTCTGAATGTTCACAAATAGTGTGGAGCCATCGGGGGAGAAGCAGACGCCAGCAAGTTCGGCCCCCGTGTGATTGAATCCAAGCGGATACTGTCGACCCTCGGGCGTAACTCCAACTAGTCGAACTACGTCTCCCGTACGATCTTCGCAGACGATCAGGTCTCCCCACGGCGCGACCGTCAGGTTGTCCGCGTTCTCCACAACGCCGGGTTCGGATGACTCTAAGAACAATTGCAATGTTCCCAAATCATTGCCGCTTTCTTTTCCTTCGTTGTTCGCAGGCTGATATTTCCATATCTGCCCCTTGTTGGCTTTTCCGCCGCTTGTCGCAGCGAAGTAGATCTCGCGATTGCCGCCAACCCACATGCCTTCGCCACGCGCGAATTTCGCGGCGCCCTGCTCAAACCCTCGCAGTCGCAAGTCATCCTTAGGTGCTTCAGGATCGCTGATGTCCTTCCAGTGGACTGACACCGTTTGCCCATGTGCAATCGTTTGCGTTTCCCAATTTCGAGTGTCGCAGCTTGGTTTGTCCTTGATGTGCAGCGTCTGAAGTCTGCCACCCGCTGACAATTGTCCAGGTTTATTGGGAAGGAAGCGATAGAGCAGACCATCGTGTTGATCTTCCGTTTGGTAGACGATGCTTGTTTCCGAATCTACGGCAACGGCTTCGTGACGGAATCGGCCCATTTCGATAAGCGGCTCTGGCTTCGTCAAACTGATTCGATTCGTCACCGGAACTTCGAAGTTATAGCCGTGATCTTTTTCGATCGTGACATTGGTCTTCTCGTAGAAGCCAGAGCGATCTTGAGCTTCTTCGCAGGAAATCCAACTGCCCCAAGGTGTTGGACCGCCGGCGCAATTTCGGATGGTTCCACCTAGGCTTAGGAATTGGCGGACAACGCGCTGAGACTTCGTGTCGTAGATGATGGTCGTCGTGCCGCCACCGCACGCAGTCATGCCTTGGCCGGCATCATAGAGGTCGCGCCGGTCGACTTTCGAGAGCAACTCCTCCTTTTCGCCGAACGGTCCAGTGTGCTCTGGGTTCAACTCATGGTTGCGAACGATCGCCGTTAAGCCGTACGCGGTTTCGAATGCCGCCATGCCATCGGGAGCACCAGGGACTAGGAGTCCGTCGTCCATCTGCGAATTTTCGCGTGAGATGATGCGGTACTGGAATCCCTTGGGAAGTGAAAAGATACCCTTGGGGTCGACGACTAAATCACCGTATCCATAGTAATCCGGCTGTGACTCTGGAGGCTGTGCCCAGGAATCCGCGTCGATGTGTCTTCATTGCGTGTCTTCTTCAATCGGACAATATCGCTTGCCGCTAGGTCCAATTGTCATTGGCGTCACGGATCAGCACCGAAAGAATAGCCAAATTCACGGCAATACGTAAAGCGGCCGTTGCGGTTTCGAATCAAGGTGTGTGAAGAGCCTGTTTGGTGCTCAAAAAGGGCGTTACTGATCTCGTTCCAACGGGGCGAGCTGTCCAATGAATTGTTTCATTCGCTCGTAGAATTCGACGGGCGTTGGGTCATTATGTCCCATTCCTGGTACCTCTAAGAGCTCCTTTTTGGGCGACGGGCAAGCTTCGAAAAGCTCTCTGCCGGAACTGATTGGAACGAGGGTATCTTCGATGCCATGCAATTGCAGCCACGGCCCGCTGTAGCCTGCGATTCGCTCCGCAGAGGGGTAGCGATTACGCATGACCAGGCGTACTGGGATCAACGGATAGAGTCGAGCTGCAATGTCGACCATTGAGTGGAATGTTCGTTCGGCAATCACTGCCCGCGCCCCATGCTTGCTGGCAAGGTGGACGATGACTCCTCCGCCGAGGCTGCGACCGTACAGTACGATCTGATTAGGCGACAAGTTTGCTCGTTCTGCGAGCCACGCCTGCGCTGCTTCCCCATCAGCCAAGACGCCTTTCTCGAATGGGCTGCCTTCGCTCTTGCCGTAGCCGCGGTAGTCGAAGGCGAAGACGGAGGCTTCCATCTCGTCGGAAAGAGAACGAAGCCAACTTCCCAAGTAACCCAAGTGCTCGCCGTTGCCGTGACAGAATAAAATGCGCGCGCGAGGAGACGGATGCTCAGCGTACCAGCCATGCAGCTTCGTACCGTCAGCGGACTCGAAAGTGATGTCCTGAAGGTCGTAGTTCTCGGCCACCCAATCACCGTCGGCTGGGTTGGGCTTTGCGTAGACTAAATGACGTTCGAAGAATGCAAGCAAGAGAACGATCCCTAAGTAGACGAAGACGGCAAGGCGTGCCGCCTGTTTGGCTCGTTTTTTCATTTCGGCCCCGTCTGGTTTTCGACGTACGTGGAAACTAGGTCGAAGGCGATCCGCTCTCGAGCGTCGGCCGTCTTATCAACGATCACTTGAAGCCGCTCAAGCTCGCTCTGAATCATATCTGATGGCAACATGTGGACTCGGGTCGCCAAGATCGTTGCTTCCAACACTGCGTGTCCGGCGCGATTCCAACCGATGAAGTCTCTCAGTCGTTCGCTCTGCACGACCTTGCACTCGATCTCGATTCTTTCGTTGCTCTCGTCCAGGCTTTGAACCTCGAAGGCATACCATCGGCAAGCATCGGCAAGATAAGACGTGCCAAATTCAGGCAACGGCGTTAGTGCCGGAGTCAGGCTCAGCCCCAATGCCGAACGGACCAACAGGTCGGTGTCGTCCGTAACGTGAAAGACTCCGCGTCCTGTTCTTTTAAGATTCCGGTAAGTCCTAGAAGTGTTGAACGGCCGCAATCGCAGTGACGTAACGTCTCGGTCGACCACAGGTCCCATCGGGGAAACATTCGTGGAGCCATCGTCGTTAGTTGTGGTGACGATGCCTTCCAGAATCAATTCGTTCTCTCGTCGAGTTGCGGAGCTATTC
>CAYQMZ010000411.1:314-2638 GCA_964418725.1 uncultured Pirellulaceae bacterium | reverse complement strand
ACTGAGGGCTGTGATTGACGCACGGAAGGGAGGGTGCTGACGATGGGTATGCCGAGAAGTTGAGCTCGCGGCGTCGAATCTTCGGCCAATTTGAGGCGTTCGAATCGTTGCAACCGGAACCTGTTCGGCCAGAGAACTGCACTTGGACGGCACAATCTGAGCGACTGACGGTATCCGAAATCGGGATTATAGCCTTTTGCTCGACATTCGACGAAGTGGCAGTTCATGAAATCTACACTTGCGTGTTTACCTGATGGTGTGACCGCTGAGACACAACCTGAACTTGCCGCCAGAGAGATTCAAGCACGATGAAACAACTGAAAACTAATTCAGCAATGGTGGTGCGACAGGCGGGATTCCGACTGTGCATTGCGTGGTTTCTGCTGTCCTTGTCTGTGAGTTCGGCCGAAGCGCAGTTCTTTTCGCGATTCCGTCGACAACCAAAGCCTGCGACTTGCGCGGCGAGTCGTTTCCAGTATTCGGCGAAGGACTTCCGACGGCAGGTTGCCGGAGATGGGTTTCTGGTCACGCTCGATCGATCCCTGAGCTTGTCCGAACAGCAGTCAGAGCGGTTTCGGCAGATTCTCGATGCTCGCTGGCAGGCGGGTTGGACTGAAAGCGGCATTCAATCGGGTGCAAAAGGGCTTCCGGCAATTCGGGAAGCGTTGGATGAGCTTGAGCTGGCGGCGTTGCGACGATTCTTGCGTCCATCGCAGCTGAACGCGTTTGATAGTTCGGACCAAGTTACCGTTCAATTCATCGCGGAAAATCTAAAACCGTTGGATCAGTGGACGGTTGAGGAACTAGTTGACCGGCAGAGCCAATACTTTGAAAGCGTCGCTCGATTGAAGATCGAAGAGCTGCAGACGCTCTGTCATTTAAGTACCCGACAGATTACTGAGCTTGAGACGGCTGCTGAGCTGGCACTCGCGCAGTTGTTGGCCGAGCAGAAATCTGCATTTAGGCTGTTGAAAAAGAGCGGAGTCAAGAATGGCGTGACGCCTGAGGTTGCTGCTCGATTGAATACGCCGGTCGGACTGCAATTGTCGGCGCAAAGCGATTGGCTGTCCGCAGTGAATTCGGTTGTCGAGCCCGCGTGTCTAGCAAAGTACAACGCCCGCCAATCAGTGCGACTGGCACGGGCGAACCACTTCGGTGCCGCGGTAGTGGCGATTCGCGTGGGCGAGTTGGCTAAGTTGAGCGACGGTCAGCAGGCTGAGTTGACTCGGCAGCTCTTAGCGAAATCGAATGGGCAGTTCTCAACTCAACAAGAATTCTTAGTTCGCTCGAATAGCTTGGCGCAGAGAGACTTGAAGTCCATTCGAACTGACCAACAGTGGGACCGCTTCAAGTCCGTGGCTGATCAATTAGTGGCTCGAGACTAACGGCAAACGTTGAGTCTTGAGGCTCTTCCAATTCAAAACAGTGTCTTCATTAAGTCCTGCGTTCCCAATGCTCGTGTGCAGTAGAAAATCTCGCCGGCTGTGAACCCAGCTGTCGCACCCGTCATCTCCGCTCCGCCCCGAACACGGTCAAAGATGTAGGCCTTCTCGGGCGGAAATTGTGTTTCGTAGCAGCGAATGCTCTCAAGCTTTGCTTCCAGGGTATCTGTAATGTCGACGACGACGTTGCTCATGCCGGCGCCGAGGTCGACTGCCTCGAAAGAGACGCGGTAGTACAACTGTTTCTAGATCGTGTGGACAGGCAGGTTGTCGAAGTGCTCGTCCCACTTCGTTAAGCGAGAGTAGAACACCGCCGCATCTGTGATTTGCATAGCCTGCCAGTGGTCTGGAGATGCCATGGGCGTCTTGGCACCGAAGCCTATCACCACGCGTGGCCGCATCTTGCGAAACTCCTTAGCCAACGCGACGCGCGTCTCGAAGTTGTCGAACAGACGGCGATTCGGTAGATCAAGCGTAACGCGATGTGCGATGCCAAGTGCTTCGGCGGCGGCTTTGGCTTCTTCAAGGCGAACTTCCGGGCCGGGCGACTTCGGAGTGGGTTCTCCGTCGGTCAAGTCCACGATAGCGACTCGGTAACCCTGTCTTGCCAGTTTTGCGAGCGTGCCTCCGCAGGCGATCTCAACGTCGTCGGGATGAGCTCCAACCGCCACAACGTCGAACGGAGGTTCGTTAAGGAGATTTGTGTCACTCATAGGGGCTGCCCGTTGATAGAAGAGATTGCCAACTGGTTTGGCGACCAATTTAGCGAGAAAAGTGACCGTGCAGCAGGAGGCATCGTGGTCGGGCTGTCCAACCTGGATGCAGTCGCGTTTGTCCGAGATATTCACGCTTTTGGTAGAGGAATAAGGCACGAGATTGCCG
>CAYQMZ010000411.1:0-304 GCA_964418725.1 uncultured Pirellulaceae bacterium | reverse complement strand
ATCTGAGCGGTTGTGTGCCGATGTCCCTTTGACGATCGCTAATGAAACACGTAGAACTAAGTGCGTTCTTTTTGCGGATCCGCGTCCCAGCGGCTCCCGCGAGGGGGAGCCGTGAACCGGGTCAGGCCTGAAATATGGAGCAGCCCTAAGCGGGGTACTCTTGTGCGGGAGCCGCTGGTATGCGGCCCGCCTCTTCGGTGCATTCTCGCGCCACGGTCTTGTCGCAAGACTTTCTGCCTCAACCAGTAGACGCTACTGCTGTAGTCTCGTTCTTCGGCTGGCAAAAAGTCGGTGCTACCGATGC
>CAYQMZ010000410.1:4004-7078 GCA_964418725.1 uncultured Pirellulaceae bacterium | reverse complement strand
AAGAAGATTTGTTTCGCTTGTTCAGCCGTCTTCAGGCCGTCTTCTCCATGAACGAGTTTGGTCAGTTCAGCAGCCAGTTTGGTTTGACTTTCTCTTTTCCCGGGATCGGACTCACGCGACTGATCAAGTGCTTCAATCTCTTCCTGCGGCAACTCGGTCAGGAAACGGAGGCATTTGCCGGCGTCTTCGTCTTCGACGTTTACCCAGTATTGATAGAACTGGTAGGGGCTGGTCTTTTCCGCATCGAGCCACACTGCACCTGACTCTGTCTTTCCCATCTTGGTGCCATCGGACTTCGTTAGCAGCGGACTGGTGATGCCGAACAGTTGAGCTTGGTGCATCCGACGGCCAAGGTCGATTCCGGCTGTGATGTTGCCCCATTGATCACTGCCGCCGACCTGCAGTTCGCATCCGTATTCTTGATGCAGGTGTACGAAGTCGTAAGCCTGCAGCAGCATATAGCTGAATTCCGTATAGCTGATGCCAGTGTCTTCGCGTCCGAGGCGGCTCTTGACCGAGTCCTTGGCCATCATCACATTCACGGGAAAGTTCTTGCCAATATCACGCAGGAAATCGAGGTAGCTGAACTTCCCCATCCAGTCGAGATTGTTGACGAGCTGAGCCCCATCAGCGAAATCCAAGAAGCGTTGCATCTGATTCTTGATGCCAGCAACGTTTTGATCGAGCACATCACCGGTCAAGAGGGTTCGTTCTTTGCTTTTGCCGCTGGGATCGCCAATCATGCCGGTCGCACCACCTACGAGTGCGATCGGTTTGTGCCCGGCGCGTTGGAAGCGTCGCAACGTCATGACCTGCAGCAAGCTGCCAACATGCAAACTGTCGGCGGTTGGGTCGAAGCCGATATAGATCGTACGCGGCTTCTCGTTCAGCCAAGCTTGCAAGTTGTCGTCGTTAGTGGTTTGGTGGATAAGACCACGCCACCGTAACTCAGCAATGATGTCGGTACTCAATTTCGTTTCCTTGGTCGATCAATGTTCGAGCTTAGGCCTTGCCATGTCGCTCGCGTTGGGCGGTTTTCTTGATGTGCCTGACAGGCGTTGGTCATAGAGAGAAGAGGGTTTGCATCTGAATCACTTGTGGCGTGACCTCTTGGCAGATTCTCTCTAGGTGAGTCCGCTCCAGGGTCGTGAATTGAGGCAAGTACTGCCCCAATGCATCCCAGCTTCTCGAAAGGTTGTCGCAGGAGGCTTTCAACTGCTGGAGTTTGTCGCCGTTGCCCAATCGCATTTGTAGATCTCTGGCAGCCGCGCGGAATTGAGCCGCTGACTGCAAACTACCCGTTTGGTGGCTCTGCGGATAACGATTCGGACGCCCCAAGAACTCGCGGATGTCTTCCTGCAGGTGTCCCGCATTCGCAGTGAGCTGGGCAGCCAGTTCCATCGCCTGTCGACGATCTAATCCAAACTGAATTCCCAGTTGGTTTTGCAGTTGGTCCAATGCTTGGTCAACGGTTCGCATCGAGCGACGAGCTTGCTGTGACCGGATGCCTTGGAGTGACATGCTCAAGCGTTCCCATTCGTCGTGCATGTGCATGTACATCTCGCGGATGACGTCGATGTCATCGCCCGCCTCGATGATTTCCATCGTGTCTTGGCAGCTAGTCGTGAAGTCGCCAGCGGAATCAATTGCGAATCGACGAGCTGCAGGCAACTCTGCCAACATGCGAAGTGTAATCTGATCTAGTAGCTGTTCGGTGCCTTGCTGTACGAGACGAACTGAGTGCGCGATGTCGTCTCGATCTACTTGATTCGCAGCCAAGTACAGTAGTTCGTGGATGTTGCGGGAAGCGTCGCTGACATTCTGTGCCTGACGTTGAATGAACCGATTGTTGACGTTGCGTAATCGCCGCTCGTAGCGTGTCCACTGCTTTTCAACCTTCTTGAATTCACGGACCAAGCCGTCGTAGTCGACCGTGGATGAACGAGTCAATGCGATGAAGTCTTGCAGGCCGTCGTATGTTCCACGACCTTGCTGCAGGAGTCGGTTCGATTCGCCGCGGTCTGTGATTTCGTAGCGGATGTCATCCAGCAGGGTGCGAAGCGATGTGTTCATCGCGATCGCTTGTTCGGTCACCGCGTTCAAGTCGACCTGAGTCGGTACGTCGAACATCGCAGCCAGTTGCTCTTCATATTGCCGGATCGTATCGAGTTGTCGTAGCGTGTTGCGACTGAGGTTCGGAATCTGTCCGAGTCGGTATTCCAACGTGCGCCAGTCCTGGTCTAACTGACGCAGTGGATCTCTCAGGCGATCGAGGTCGTTTCCTCGCGCGAGGCGTCGTGAAAGCGTGGCGGCATCACTGTTGACCTTGAATGCGAGCGTCATCAGCTGGCGAACGCCCGGAGCTCTTAGGAGGTCTCCCTGCATAGATGCTACTAAGCCAGCCATCTCGTTCGAAGCCTGTGATAGCAGCTGGGCGGCCCGTCGCATTTCCGGTGATGCGTTGGGGTTAATTGCACGTTCTGGCGACGGAACTCGACCCGGAGCTGCTTGCGTCGGGCGAACGGGCTGTGTCCCCGGCCTACCATTCGGCTGCTGCTCCCTAGGAATTTGACTGTCGATCCAGGTTCGCAACAGGCCTTCGACAAGCCGCCGCCCCCGGCCTTGTTGCTGAGCAAACCCAGTGTCGGTCACCAAAAGGCAAGCCAAAGCAGCCGATAGCAGAAATCGTGGTCGACGAAACATGGGAGTCCTCGCAACTAGGGGCCGTAATTCCGCCGGGATTATAAGTATCGTAGAACACACAGAATAGAGCGTTTTGGCAGGTTCACGCGGTGTTTGCATGCATGAAAACCATGTTGGCGGCCCGTTTGCCCAGTTGGAGATTCTCAAACCTGCAAGTTGCCAGCCCAACGTAGGCCGTATCCAGCAAGCCCTTATGGAGCCGCAACTTCGGTCGATGATCGCTGGCAACTCTGAAGGAGGTGTTTATCTATCTAGCCAAATTTTGGTGATCGGCTTTGGTGGAAGTGCGAATTTGATTGAGAGGAGTTGGCTGGGTATCCCCGAGAAGGAACGGATTCGTCCGCATCAGTTCGCGAGAATCCACGCGTACC
>CAYQMZ010000410.1:0-3904 GCA_964418725.1 uncultured Pirellulaceae bacterium | reverse complement strand
ATCCCCGAGAAGGAACGGATTCGTCCGCATCAGTTCGCGAGAATCCACGCGTACCGCGAGTTTTGGAGGTGCAAAGGGAACAGTTGGGAAGCTTGATGCGAATATGTGCCGATTTCTCGCAAAATATCGGCCTCAGCAGCGAGCCAATGAAAAGCCTCGGATACCGTCCACCCCAATTTACAGACGATGCCTTTTTCCGTTAGAATTCGCGATTCGCCAGAGGCGTTTTGGGGTAGGTGTGCGCCCATAGATTGCAAACACAGCGGTATTCATGTTTGAGTCCTTACAAGACGGTCTGAAATCGGCGTTTAAGTCGCTTCGCGGTAAAGGGAAGCTGACTGAGGGGAATATGCGCGACGGGTTGAAACTCGTTGAGCAGTCTCTGCTAGATGCCGACGTGAGTTTTCCCGTTGTTAAGGACTTCATGGCCAGCGTCGCGGAAAAAGCGCTTGGCCAAAAAGTGCTGAATGCTCTAGATCCAAGCGAACAGCTGGTCGGGATCGTCCACGAGCAGATGGTCGAGATCATGGGGCCGGTCGACAACGCCATCCCCATGAAAGAGGGGCGAACCACGATCCTGATGCTTTGCGGGCTTCAGGGTTCGGGGAAGACGACTACTTGTGGCAAGCTGGCTCGACTGCTGAAGAAGAGTGGTGCCAAGCCCATGCTGGTTGCTGCGGATTTGCAGCGGCCTGCCGCAATTAAGCAGTTGCAAGTTCTGGGCGAACAAGTCGGCGTCCCGGTTTACGCGGATCTGGAAGAAAAGAACCCAGTCAAGATTTGTAAGGCGGCGGTTAAGAAGGCCCAGAGCGAAGACGTCAATCTGATCATCCTCGATACCGCCGGTCGACTGGCTATCGACGAAGAGTTGATGGCTCAGTTGACAAAGATCGATCGCGACATCGGTCCGGACCAGGCGTACCTGGTCGTCGACGGCATGACGGGGCAGGACGCCGTCAACAGCGCGAAAGCATTCAACGAAGCGCTAGAGCTGGACGGCGTTATTCTCACGAAGCTAGACGGCGACGCACGTGGCGGTGCGATCCTTTCCGTTAAGCACGTAACGCAGGTGCCGATCAAGTTTATTGGTACTGGTGAGCAGCTTGAGTCGCTGGAGCCATTCCGCCCCGAGGGCATGGCGGGCCGAATCCTTGGAATGGGCGACGTACTCGAGATGGTACGTACGGCTCAGCAAGAGTTCGACCAAGACGAGATGCTCAAGACGGAGGAACGACTTCGTCAGGGCGAGTTCACGCTGGAAGATTTCCGCAAGCAGTTGTCTCAACTTGCGAAGCCCGGTCTGATGCAAAAAATGCTCGGTTTGATGCCGGGGATGGGCGACTTCAACAAGATGCTCGGCCAGGTCGACATGGAGAAAGATACCAAGCGTTTGTTTGGTATTATTGATTCGATGACTCCGGAGGAGCGTCGAAATCCTAAGCTGATTGATCCATCACGTCGGCAGCGAATCGCGACAGGATCGGGCGTCCAGCACAACGAAGTCAACGATCTGATTAAGCAGTTCGATGGCATGGCTTCGATCATGAAGAGTATGTCCGGCAAGGGCATGGGCGACCGCATGAAGATGATGCAGGAGATGCAGCGCGGCGGCATGATGGATCCTGGCGGGCAACTGCAGCGTCAGAAGAAAAGCACCGGCAAACGCCTGTCGCCCAAAGAGAAAGCCAAGCTGCGAAAGCAGCGTGAAAAAGAGTTGCGGAAACGTAGGCGAAACGACAAAAACAAATAGCGGGTGGCGAATCTCGCTACCGATCAATTCCCTTTAACAGTCATCACCATTCCTGAAGTTTTGGAGCAATAACGTGGCAGTTCGAATCCGAATGAAAAAGATGGGACGAAAGCATCGTCCGTTCTTTCGCATCTGTGCAGTAGATCGACGTGCACCTCGCGACGGCAAGGTAATCGAAGAGTTGGGCTTCTATGATCCGATGGTCAAAGAAACAGATGCCCGTGCTATCTTGAAGTCGGAGCGTATCGACTACTGGATCAGCGTTGGTGCACAGCCTTCTGATCGATGTGCAACGTTGATCAAGAAGTACGGCAGCAACGGAACGCACCTCAAGCAACAAGAGGAAGCTTTGGCTCGATTGCAGATCAAGCCGCAAGCTCCTGAGGCTGTTTCGATTCCGCTTCCATCAAAAGAAGAACCCAAGAAGGAAGAGGCTCCCGCAGCCGAAGCTCCTGCGTCTGAAGAAGCATCCGCTGAGGCTGCTCCAGCCGAGGAGAAGAAGGAAGAAGCAGCAGAGGAAAAGAGCGAGTAGATGCGTTTCGACGTGCTCACCATCTTCCCGGAGATGTTTCCCGGGTACCTTGGTCAGAGCCTACTCAATCGAGCAATTGAACGCGGTCTAACTGAAGTCCACGTTCATAACATTCGCGATTGGACATCCGACAAGCACAGCAGTATCGACGACCGACCGTTTGGCGGTGGACCGGGAATGGTGATGATGGCACCGCCGGTGGTTGAATGTGCCGAAGCTGTGATGCAGATGGATGAACGTCGCACCAAGACGATTTTGTTAACGCCGCAAGGCAGGAAACTAAACCAAAGAGTTGCCGAGGAGCTTTCCGAATACCCAAGAATCTCGTTGCTGTGTGGCAGATACGAAGGATTCGATCAACGCGTGAGCGACATTTTGCAGCCAGAAGAAATCTCGATCGGAGATTTCATATTGAATGGCGGTGAAGTCGCGGCCATGGTTTTGATCGACACATTGGTTCGGCTGATTCCCGGAGTGTTGGGGGACGAGCGGAGTAACCAAGAGGACTCGTTCTCTCGGGCGAACCGAATGTTAGAGTTTCCGCAATACACGCGACCTCGAGAGTACCGAGGTTTTGAGGTTCCGGATGTCCTGCTCAGCGGAGACCATGGAAAGATCGCCGAATGGCGTACGCAGCAAACGATCATTCGAACGCGAGAACGCAGAAGCGACTTACTGGAATAGCGGTGTTGTGGTGCCCACGCCGCGATGAACGAAACAACCCAACCATAGGTGAGTAAAAAATGGATACGAAATTAATCGACCTTGTCGAACAGGATAGTCTGAAAGCAGAAAAACCATCCTTCGAGGTTGGTGATACGGTAGATGTTCACACTCGAATTCTGGAAGGCTCGAAAGAGCGAATTCAGATTTTCAATGGTGTTGTCATCGCAATGTCCGGAGCTGGCTCGAAAGAAATGTTCACCGTGCGACGAATCGTTGCAGGTGAGGGTGTCGAGCGAAAGTTCCCTGTGCACAGCCCACGTATCTCCAAGATTGAAGTGAAACGCAGCAGCGTTGTCCGTCGAGCGAAGCTTTACTTCCTTCGCGACCGTGTTGGTAAGGCGACGCGTCTGAAAGAGCGACGACGCAAGTAGTTCGCAAACCGAAACGTGTGGGGCGAATCGACAAAGCTTCGATTCGTTTCCGCCAAGGAACGCGTGCGGTCTCGAGATCGATAGGCGAAGGGTATGTCCAACCAAGTCAAGCTGTCTGTTTGCGTTGACGCGGTGTTCGAAGGGCAGCCGATTGCCGATGCGATCAAGCAAGTGAAAGACTGCGGTATCTCAGCCTTTGAGTTTTGGGGCTGGTGGGACAAGGATCTCGACGTTGTTTGTGACGCTCGAGATCAATACGGCCTGCAAATAGCCTCTTGCTGCACAAAGTTCATCAGCCTCGTGGATCCCAGCACGCGTGACGCGTATCTGGCAGGACTCGCCGAAACGATTCAGGCGGCCTCACGCTTGGGGACGTCCACTATCATTTCGCAGGTTGGTGATTCCCGTCCTGGTGTCGATCGAGCAACTCAACATCAATGCTTGGTTGATGGCCTAAAACAGGCGGCCGAGCTTTTGGAGTCCGCTGTGGCTACCCTGGTGTTTGAGCCCCTGAATGAGTTGGTC
>CAYQMZ010000409.1:0-7100 GCA_964418725.1 uncultured Pirellulaceae bacterium | reverse complement strand
ATCGTAGAGTCGGAAAAAGACCACCCAATCTTGCGTGGTGTGTATGACAAGAGCATCTGGGGACCAAGCGACGTTTATGGCGTGCGACTGCCATTGCCCGGCGACAGCAAACCGCTCGTCCTAGGTGCAGTCGTCAAAGGCATGGACTTCTATGACCTGCCTGTCGAAGGCAAAAAGAACGAGCCAATGATGCCCGTCGTATGGACGAAAACATACAAGGCTCAAAGCGGAAAAGTCGGTCGCGTCGTGAATACAACCATGGGTGCTTCGACGGACTTCATCGAACCCGGCTTGCGTCGCATTGTGGTGAATGCGGCTTTCTGGGCACTGGGCATGGAAGATGCAATCGCACCTAACCTAAACATCGAGTTCGTAACCCCCTATCATCCGTCGGCATACGGTTTCACTCCGAAAGATGGCAAATACTGGAAGGCGAAGAACATGAAGCCCTCAGACTTTGCCCTCGAATCGAAATAGGCAATAGGAAACCAGCAATTGAGCGGCGTGCCGCGAGCGCGCCGCCTATTGCGAGTGTCTTGCAAGAGCCGCCAATTCGTCCGGCGGCCCTCAGCAGGCCGATTGCCTTCTGATGAAACGCCGAAAACAAGGAAGCTGATCATGGCAGAGGAAGGCTACCCACACATCGTGATGTCGGGGACAGATCCGAACTTGCCGCAGGGCATGCCGGATGGATTTGCCAAGTATTCGCAAATCAAGCCCATGGCAAAAGGCGGCCGCGGCGAGCTATTCTCAGCCTGGGACAACTTGCTAGGCAGACTTGTGGCCGTGAAGACGCTCAAGTCCGAACTGGCAGCCGATGATCGCGAGCGGCGGCGTTTTCTACGCGAGGCGCGTGTGACCGCACAACTGGCCCATCCTAACACGGTCCCAGTCTATGAGGTCGGTCGCGACGACAAAGGTGGCCTGTACTTCACCATGAAGCGTTTGCTGGGTGAAGATCTATCGAAAATTCTGATCCGTCTTCAAGAACGGCACTACCTAACGCAGCGAGAATTCAAGTTACCACGCTTGATCGATATCGTCGTACAGGCTTCGCAAGCGTTGGTCTACGCTCACTCGCACGGCGTCGTGCACCGCGATATCAAACCCGAAAACATCTGGATCGGTCAATTCGACGAAGTACTGGTTTTGGACTGGGGTGTCGCCAAAGTCTGGGGGCAACTTGATGAAGTGCCGACACACTCACCGGAAGATTACCTGAAGGCAGAAAAGGAAGCGCTGGCACAGCAAGAAACTAGCCTGCAACAACACGAGGCGTTGCCAGAAACGCTGGATGAACATGAAGACGCGTCGCAAGCCGCCGATTCCCCAGCCGAAGCGGATTTGGCGGATGATGATGATGATGATGATCAGCAAATGGGCATTTCACGACTGTCAACTTTGACGCGATCCGGAACTCGGCCAGGCACCCCGTTGTACATGTCTCCTGAGCAGGTCGCCGGTCATCGTTATGTTGACGAGCGCACGGACATCTACAGCATCGGTGTCGTGCTATACGAACTGCTTACGTTAAAGCTACCGTTTTACGGCGGCACTATTCAGTCCACGTTCGAGAAGATCTTGCATGACTCGCCGGCACCACCATCCAAGCGAGCTCCATCACGAAAAATCCCGCCGGAGCTAGACGCAATCGTGATGCGGACCTTGGAGAAAGAATCGTACAACCGCTACAGCCGTCTCGAAGACTTTGTAAACGAGCTACGACCCTTTGCGAGCCAATAGTGCTCTGCTTTCCGAAGCAGTGCGAAAGTACTCAGGCTCTACTCCTCCGCCGTCTGCAACTCCGCGTCCAGCGAACGGATCTCTCGTTGCAGGATCGTCAGCAATACCTGAAGAAAGGCAACGACCATTGGGCCCACCAAGATTCCAATGGGTCCAAGCGCTTGCACTCCGCCGAGTACGCTAAGCAATGCCAGTAGCGGATGCAATTTCGACTGCCCCTGCAATACCCACGGCTTGATCAGGTTGTCGGCCATTGAAATGACCAAGACGCCATAAACGGCCAGGAAACCAGCCTGCGCGTACAACCAAGTCCGCGGGGCATCTGGCACGGCAGGCTCTTTGATGAACGCCACATACAGGCAACACGGTACCCAGACCGCAGCCGCCCCCACAAACGGAATCAACGCCAAGAACGTTGTTAACAGCGTCAGCAAGAAGATCGAATCCAGTCCCGCGATTCGGTATCCAATTCCGCCGAGGATACCCTGCGCCACAGCCGACAGCAGCGTCGCCAATACGACAGCACGACTGACTTTGTCAAATTCCTGCAGCAATTCCAATTCGTGTTGGTCGTCTAGCGGCGACAAGTGCATGAACGCATTGATCATCTTGGGGCCATCCATGAAGAAGTAGAACAACGCCACCGACATGATCGCTAGGCCTACAAGCAATCCCGTAATCAATGACGTCGCCGTACTTGTTATGGAAGGTAGCCAGCGTGTCGCTCCACCACTGAAGAGGAGCTTCAAAACCCACTCATCAATTTGAGCTTCGCTGGGATTCACCAAATCAATAGCCCACTTCCAGATCGGGCCACCAAGCAGCGTTGTATGCAACTCGTCATATTCGACCTGAGCCTCGGTGAATTTGCGTCGCAACTCTAACGTCGTGGGCTGCCCCTTATCGGTTGGGATCGCGGCGAGCGCGGCTTGGAATCCACCTACGAGGCCTTCCAAACTTTCTTCACGACTGCTGGCACGCGTGATCGTGTATCGCAAGGACGCTTTTTCCGGATCCTGCGCATGCCGACCTTCATGGCGTTTCTCGCGTCGCTTTTCATGCCCAGGCAGTGATTCCTTTAGCACGTACAACCCATAGAGCAGTTTGTTGTCGTCACCCGCAGAATAGAACTCTTCCAAGTCGGCACTGGTCGGATTTGACCGGTACAGTTTTTCTAGTTGCTTCCCAACATCCTGACTGTTGGTTGCCCCCTCTTCGTCCATCGCATTCAGCATGTCGCCATACAGGTGAACGGCAGCATCTTTGGCGTCTTTCCTTAACAGCTCCAGCTGCTCGTCGATACTATCACGAGAACTGTCGACAAACTCTTCCAAGAAAGGCTCATCAGCGTTCGTGGCCTGCGTAAAGGCATCATCAAGTTTGCGCAGTTCGGTCTCGATAGAATTCAGCCGGTCATAAAACGGCTTCTGCAACCCTGTTGACCGACGGACTTCTTCCAATTTACCAATGTATTTGTGGCGTCCACGGATAACCTGATTCGCTTCGTACAGCCCCAACGCGATCAATCCCGACAGTGGGACCAACACCATCAGCATGATGGCAGCCGTTGACATTGCCGCGGCGATGGTCGGTCGCCCTTTCACTCGTAGGCTCACCCATTCGTGGAATGGCCGGAAGATGACGACCAAGAGCGATGCCAAAAACAACGGCAACAGAAAGCCTTTGATTACGTTGTAGAAGAAGAACCCGCAAACGACGATCGTCACGCACAGCATGAAGAACGAAATGTAACGCGAGATTGTCGAGCTCTTGGTTGCCGCTGACTTATTTGAAGACGATCGCTTAGATTTATCCATAGAAATCAACGGCCAATTGTTTTTCAGACTTCAAAGATCCGGCTACGCTGACGAATACCTGCCCGGTGATCAGTGTCTCAACAGATCCAAACCCAATTTCGGGTGGCACTTGCTCGACTTGCCAAGCTGACGGAGTAAGTGCGAGAATTCACGACCGTAGCGGACAATGACTGCACAATCAATCTCAGATCACCACAGCCCCGCGCACAACGAGGGGCAGCAACGGTTGGTCTATTCTGTTACCCGCACATGTGGCGTAATTCGTTTTGCTTTAGGCGAGCTTGTCGTTGAATTCAAAGAATAACCATCCGTCCGTCCCAAACGCACCGCCAACTGGCCGAAAAATCCCCTGGATGACGGCGATCAAGCTGGCTGTCGTCGCGGTCATGGTGCTCTTCATCTACCGCGCCATTCAGAAAGCGCAGGGAGAATTTGACGCCAATGACTTCTCTCTTAAACAGCTTCGCTGGCCTTGGTTGTTCCTCGCGTCTGGAGCGTATGTGCTGGGCATGCTTCCCATGGGAGCCAACTGGCACCGACTTCTAAACGCTCTTCAGCAGCGCGTGCCCTTGGGCGCGGCCGTTAGAACCAACTGGGTAAATACGTACCCGGAAAAGCCTGTGTGCCAGCGATTCGATTCGCGTTGCTGGCTCCATACCGCCTGAACGTTCCCACAACTTTTGTCAGCATGCTGGCGGAAACGTTGTCGATGATGTCGGTCGGCGCCGTCGTGGGCGGTGTGTTGGTTGCGTTTCTATTCCGCAGTCAGCCACTGATCGCATTGGCAGCCGCAGGGCTCGCACTTTCAGCGGGTGTTCCCATCATGCCCCCGGTCCTTCGATACGTCGTAAGGTTCTTCGAACAACGCAAAGCCAAGAAGACGGGAGAGCCCCCCACCAACCACGCGGGTGACCTGACGTGGAGCGTTATGTTGCCGGGCTGGCTGGGAATTATCCCCGGCTGGCTGCTGCTGGGCCTAAGCATGTGGGCGACAATGAAGGCGTTGAACTTGCCCACCACACAAGCCATGACAATCAGCGAACTTCCCCTCGTTACGGCGAGTTACGCGATCTCAGTCGTTGCAGGTTTCATGTCGATGCTGCCGGGCGGATTGTTGGTCCGAGAGTGGTTTATGCAGCAAATGATCGCACCGTCGTTTGGCGCAATGACAGGTTTACTCGCTGCCGGACTCCACCGGATGGTCAGTCTCGTGTCTGAATTGATCGTTTCGACTATCCTGTATGTTCTCCACAAGCGCGCGGAACCCGGGACCATTGAATCGATGCCCCTGGATACCGACGTCGCTCCCGCCCACCACAATTCGGAATAGCCACGATGCTCCTCTCCATCGTTATCCCCGTCTACAACGAACAGGATACGATTCGCACGCTGCGTGACGAAATCGATTCTGTGGCAACTCAAAACAATTACGACCTCGACATCATCTTTGTCGACGATGGGTCCAGCGACGAATCCTGGCAGCGAGTCACCGACTTGGCAAACGAGGACCCACGCGTTCGCGGCATCCGATTCCGTCGCAACTTTGGTAAGGCAGCCGGCCTCAGCGCAGGATTCGAAGCAGCCCGCGGCGAACTGGTGATGACGATGGACGCGGACCTGCAGGATGACCCCAAGGAGATCCCGCGGTTCTTAGAGCTGATCAACTCAGGTCAAGTCGACGTAGTAAGCGGATGGAAAAAAGTCCGGCACGACCCGTGGCACAAAGTTGGACCGTCGCGTGTCTTCAACGGATTGGTTAGCTGGTTGACGGGAGTCAAACTTCACGACCACAACTGCGGCTTCAAATGTTACCGAAGCGAAATATTCCGAGAGGTCCAGCTCTACGGCGAATTACACCGATTCGTTCCCGTACTCGCTGCCGCCCGTGGCTGGAAGGTGGGAGAAGTCGTTGTCGATCACCGCGCACGCGAACATGGCGTATCCAAGTACGGATGGTGGCGGATCCCCAAGGGCTTCCTCGATCTGCTGACAGTCAAGTTCCTCACCGGATATGGACAACGGCCCCAGCACTTACTGGGTGTGTTTGGACTGGCATGCTTCCTCTTGAGCCTACTTGGCATCAGCGTGCTGACGCTGCTGTGGGTTGTTTCTCGACTACCGTTCTTAGGCTTGTCGCCCGTCCACCTGCACGAGCGTGCCATCTTCTTCTACAGCCTCACCGCATTAATCCTAGGGGCGCAGTTCATGCTATCCGGGTTCCTCGCCGAGCTAATCACCGCCAGGAATATGCGATCCACGGACACGTTCTCTGTGAGCGAAAGAGTTGGCGGAGAGAGCGATTGGCGAGAGCAGGCGTTGACCGATCGTCGAGACCGTCGCGAAACCTAGGCGTAGGCGACCACCACGCCCCTGCTCCCATAGCCGCAACTGCCAATTCCACATTTACTGCTCGAAGACATTTTCATGGACCTTCAAAACGAAGACTTTGCCGTAACGCCCTTGATGCGGCGAACAATTTACGCACTGGTTGTCATTGCGGCATTCGGCTCTTGCCTAGGTCGCACGATAACGGTCCGATCCAAAGACAGTCGGGGCCCCTTCCTGAGTGCGAATGACCGAAGCCGCTGGTGCACGATACGGAATTTGGTTGAACAAAACACGTTCGTGATTGATGGACTGCAACGAGACAAACAATGGCATACGATCGACAAGGTCCAGCACTTAGGACGTGACGGCAAACTGCACTCGTATTCAAGCAAACCGCCGCTCTACCCAGCAATGATCGCCGGGCAGTACTGGGTCATCAACCGACTCACCAATGCGAACTTCAAAGACCATCCATTCCCACTCGCCCGTACATTACTGGTCATCAACAACGTCCTGCCGATGCTGCTGTATTTCTGGCTGATGATTGGGCTGATCGAACGATTTTGCCAGACCGACTGGGCCAAAGTCTTCGCCGCCGTCGCGATGGGGTTCGGTACTTTCCTGACGACGTTTGTAGTCTCGCTAAGTAACCATTTGCCAGCGGCGATATGCACGCTAATCGCGCTTCATGTCTTTATCAAGATCTGGTACGACGAAAATGATAGCCCCTGGCTGTTTGTAGTCGCTGGATTGGCGGCGGCATTTACGGCCATCAACGAATTGCCCGCACTGTCATTTCTTGGATTACTTGGCCTAGCGTTGCTTTACAAGAATTGGCAGCGCACCATCGTCTACGGTACGCCCGCTGTAATCGCCGTAGCGATCGCGTTCTTCGCAATCAACTACGTTGCGCATGACAGTTGGCGTCCGCCGTACACACACAGGAACTCAGAAGTTGCCGGTACCGGCGCAAATGTCGATGACAACTGGTACGACTACGAAGGCAGTCATTGGTCCAACCAAAACAAGACCGGCGTTGATGCCGGCGAGCCATCCAAACTGGTCTACGCCTTTCACGCATCGCTTGGTCACCACGGCACACTTTCACTAACGCCAATCTGGCTATTCAGCATCGCGGGAGTCTTTCTACTAGCTGGTCGTCAGCGCGAGATCCCTATGCCCACAATGGCTGTTGGCATCGCCATCCTCACG
>CAYQMZ010000408.1:0-7121 GCA_964418725.1 uncultured Pirellulaceae bacterium | reverse complement strand
GACAAAACAAGAGTTGGACCGTACAAAGGCCGGTAGGAACCGGGCCCTACTTTTTTGAAGAACTAACGACTCAGCGCACTAGATATAGTACATGTCTTCGGATTGACTGGCCGCCTTTGAGGCCATGTCCTCAAGCGAAAGACTGGCCAGCTTACGGCGGTTGTCGTCCATAATTCCCAGCCACGCATCGAATAGAACTCGCGCTGCCGGGGTCTCGGACCCATCTATCGGAGGATCCGGTTCTCCTTCCATGGCGACAATCACATCTAACAGGCTGATGTCGCTCGGTTCACTTGCAAGGCGATAACCGCCGCACGAACCACGGATGCTTTTGACGATGCCGCCTCGTTTCAACTGAAGCAGGATCTGCACCAAAAACTGCGGCGAGACTTTTTGCTCCGAGGCGATCGTCTTCAGCCCGACAGGACGCGGTTCCGAGTGGCGTTTCGCCAACTCAATGGCTGCCAGGCAAGCGTTCTGTGTCTTGGAGGATAGCCAGTGCATGTTGGTCTGCGGACGCTGCTGGTTTCGAAACTGTTTAGTAGCCGTGACGAAGCACTAGTCGTCCGATGGTGGGTGGATTGAATGCAGACCACACTCAGTCTTTTGAAATCCGTTCCAGCGGCCCTCACGTTCGTCGCCACCAAACATCAGGCCAAGTGTGCATGGCCAGCAACCGATACTGGGATAGCCTTTGTCGTGCAGCGGGTTGTACGGCACGTCATTGTCGGTGATGTAAGTCCAAATGTCAGACTTCGTCAAATTCGCCAGCGGATTGACTTTGACCAATTGGAACTTCTTGTCCCAGCCAACGATCGGCGCCCGAGCGCGGTCGGGGCTTTGGTCACGACGTATCGCGCTGATCCAGGCGTGCTTCGTAGCCGCAACGCGTTCCAGCACTACGAGCTTTCGATCGCGGCAGCATTGATCCGGGCTGTGTTTGTAGACTGGCCCGCCATGCTTGGCTTCGTACTCTTCAACGCTCAAATCAGGCTTCATCAATTCAACACTGATTCCGTATCGTCGCTCGACCTCATCACGCAGGTCGAGTGTCTCTTGGAATTGGTAGCCGGTGTCCAAATTAAAGACATGGGTCTGCGGCGCAATCTTCGACAACCGCGCCAGAATGGTCATGCCTTCGGGGCCGAATGCGGTTCCCATCGAAAGGTATTCACCGAATCGCTCAGCAGCCCACTGAATGATCTCGTTCGGGCCCTGCGTTTCCAGTTGCTCATTCGCCGCCGCAAGTTCGTCGAGCAATTCCGTTGTCGGTCGTAGTTTGGCTTCGGTAGTCACAGTCGTCATGTTCGTGGCTCGTTGTTGGAGGCCAGACATTATTTGAATCTTGATCATCTAAGTCAAGTATCGAGTTTCTTACGCGAATATCGGCCAAATCTCCGCCTAGGGTGCACAATTTGTCGGCAATTAGCTCAATCGCGGGGAATTGCGGCAACCAAGCTCAAGTGGAGCACCGGTAGGCTTTGCCCAAACCGCAGCGTTCGCCAAGATTCTTCGAACTTGCGGGTCGAAGTAGATGGGATATGTCTCGTGGCCCGGTCGGAAATAGAAGATTTTGCCCTTACCGCGTCGCCATGTGCAGGCGCTACGAAACACCTCGCCACCCTCGAACCAGCTGATCATCAGCAGCTCGTCCGGCGACGGAATCCCGAACGGCTCTCCATACATCTCGGCATGCTCCAGCTCGAGGTACTCTGCATTCAATCCCTCCACGATCGGATGGCCCGGGTCCACAATCCACAATCGTTCGCGTTCACCTTCTTCCCGCCAAAGCAGTTGGCAGTTTGTGCCCATAAGTCGCTTGAACGGTTTCGAATCGTGGCCCGAGTGCAAGACGACCAGCCCCATTCCCCCCAATACGCGTTGAGTAACCCGGTCAACCAAGTCATCGTCGACTTGGTCGTGTGCCGCATGTCCCCACCAGAAGAGAACAGCTGTGCTGTTTAGGACATCGTTCGGCAACCCTTGCTCCGGGGCGTCCAGTGTTGCCGTGCAAATATTGAACGCCTGACCAAGTTGCCCAAGCTGATCTTCTAGCCCAGCAGCAATCGCCCCATGGATTCCATCGGGGTAGACCGCGGCGACTTCGGGCTTTTCTCGTTCATGAACGTTTTCATTCCACACGGTAATCTGAAGTTGTGACATTTTGTCCTTTCAAACGTTGTTTTGATCTCGACTGTTCTGCCCGCCAAAGCGACGAGATACATAGTGAATCTGAATTCTCTTTAGCCCAGTTACTTCGCCTGCCATTACGTTTTAGACTGCCCATAACAAAAGCGAATTCGGGCACACGTTACACCATTTGCGGAAAGTAAAGTCAGATGGCAGATCAAATCCACTTGGCTGTAGACATTGGGGCATCCAGCGGTCGCGTCCTCGCCGGCAAGTTCGACGGCAGCAAACTGCAACTTTCTGAATTACATCGATTCGCTAATGGCCCAGTCTACGTCAATGACGGCATGTACTGGGATCTCCTTGCACTCTGGCAAGCAGTCCAAGAAGGCCTCCGAGCCGGTGCCGAACAGTTTGGTGATTCCGTGTGCAGCGTTGGCGTCGATACCTGGGGCGTCGACTTTGGCTTGCTAGGCCCCAATGACGAGCTGCTTGGACATCCACGATGTTACCGAGATCCACGCAAGAACGGGGCGATGGAGCGGGCTTTCGACGTTGTGTCCCGAGCTGACATCTTCGCGGCAACCGGACTGCAGTTCATGGAAATCAATTCGCTGTACCAGCTGATCGCGATCCAGGAGCAGTATCCGTGGATGTTGGAAACGGCCGAATCCTACATGATGATTGCCGACATCTTTCACTGGTTGTTGACAGGCCAAAAGACGCTGGAGTTTTCCAATGCAACCACAACGCAGATGCTGAATCCAGACACCGGAGAGTGGGTAACGGATCTAATGAATGCGTTCCACATCCCCACTGACCTTTTCCAACCAACGACAGCACCAGGAACTTCGCTAGGCGGATTACAAACCCGCGTCGCCGAGGCCACCAACCTGCGTGATATTCAGGTCATCGTCCCCGGTACGCACGACACGGCTAGTGCCGTTCTCGCCGTCCCGGCACAAAGCCCACCGACACAATCACCAGACTGGTGCTACATCAGCAGCGGCACCTGGTCACTGATGGGTGTCGAAGTGCCCAGCCCAGTCATCAACGAGACATGTTCGAAGCTGAACTTTACGAACGAAGGTGGTGTCGGCGGCACGGTTCGCTTGCTCAAGAACATCGGTGGGCTTTGGTTGGTTCAGGAGTGCCGACGCATCTTTGCCAAGGAAGGTCGCGAATACACCTGGGACCAGTTGACGAAATTGGCTGCGGCAGCCAAACCGCTGCAATCGTTGATCAATCCCGACGCAGGCGAGTTTGCGGCCCCGAGTGATATGCCGGCAGCGATTCGCGAGTTCTGCAGTCGGACCGGTCAGCCCATTCCCGAATCCGACGGCGATGTGATTCGCTGTGCGTTAGAGAGTTTGGCGATGCGGTACCGCCAAGTTCTGGGATGGCTTGAGGAGCTAACCAATTCGACGATTCGCACGATCCACATCGTCGGTGGCGGCTCGCAGAATGAGCAGCTGAATCAGATGGCAGCCGACGCATGCAACCGACAAGTCGTGGCAGGGCCTGTCGAGGCGACGGCCATCGGTAACGCAGTCATGCAAGCGATCTCGACCGGAGCGATTGATTCGATAGCAGCCGGGCGGAAAGTGATCGCCGACAGTTTTGCTGTGAAGACCTTCGATCCTCAATCGCCAGCACCTTGGGACGAGGCGTTCGCAACCTTCCAGCGAATCACTAGCTAGTGGAACAGGCTTGCAGCTGCAAGCCTGCGTTTGGCCAAGCCCCCGGCTGATACTCTGAAGAAACCTGACAGGCTGGCAGCCTGTGCTACGGGAGCTAGATCGCAGCTAGTAACTCGGCCGCGTAGTCGCCAACGGCTTTGACGGTTGCTTCGCGTCCTGATTCGGCGGCGTTTGCAACGCGTTTCACGATTGCTGAGCCAACGATCAACCCGTCGCTCACAGGCCCCAGCATTCGCACATGCTCCGGCTGATTGATTCCGAATCCGATACAGATCGGCAGATCAGTTTGCGATCGCAACCAAGCAACGTTTTCGACCAAGTCAGGTGGAAGTTCCGTTCGTTCCCCGGTAATGCCGACCACGGAGACGTAGTAAAGAAAGCCGGTCGAAGTCTCGGCGATTTTCAAAGCTCGATCCTTCGGCGTCATTGGTGTCACCAACTGGATCAGCGAAAAGTCTTCGCGTTTGCAGATTGCCGACAATTCAGCAGCCTCTTCGGCCAACAGATCGGGCACAATCGCGCCCGAAACGCCGGCTTGCTTGGCTCGCTGCACATAAGCCTCCAAGCCATGACGGTAAATGATCGCGTAGCTGACCATCGTTACCAGCGGCATCGATACAGTTGGTGAGACAGACTCAAGCATCTCGAAAATCTGGTTGAGCTTGATCTTCTTATCGAGCGCTCGTGTGTAGCTTGCTTGGATTACCGGACCATCCGCGATCGGATCACTGTACGGAATTCCTACTTCACACAGATTGCAGCCCCGTTGATCCAGTTCTTGGATGATAGCTTTGGTCAGTTCAAGGTCGGGGTCGCCGGCGGTTACGAAAGGCATGAAGGCTTTTCGATTTTCCGCACGTAGTTTTGCGAACAGATCATCAATTGCAGACATTAAACCTCGCCTTTCAATCGACGAATCTCGCTGGCATCTTTGTCGCCGCGACCTGACAGGCAAATCACGACGATTTCATCGGGGCCACGCTGGCTGGCGATTTCCATGGCTTTGGCGATTCCGTGTGAGGATTCCAACGCAGGAAGAATCCCCTCCTTCGCTGCCATCGTATCGAACGCTTTCATGGCTTCGTCATCGCCGCAGCTGATGTACTTCACGCGGCCCGTAGCTTTCCAGTAACTATGCTCGGGCCCAACGCCTGGGTAATCAAGCCCTGCTGAGATCGAGTGCACATCCGACGTTTGCCCGTCTTCGTCTTGCATGACGTAGCTGTAACTGCCGTGCAAGACACCGGGTTCGCCATGACTGAGCGGAGCGGCATGATCCCCGGCAGAGTGACTTCGCCCACCGGCTTCGACACCAAAGATCTCGACTTCCTTGTGATCGACAAACGGATAGAACATTCCCGCCGCATTGCTGCCGCCACCAACACAGGCGACGACCGCGTTAGGCAGACGCCCAAATGCAGCTTTACTCTGCTCGATCGTTTCCTGACCAATCACAGATTGAAAATCTCGGACCATCATTGGAAACGGATGAGGCCCAATGGCCGAACCGATGATGTAGTGAGTTGATTCGACCGAGCACATCCAATCTCGCATCGCGTCATTCACGGCATCTCGCAACGTACGCGAACCCGTCGAGACAGGTCGCACTTCGGCTCCGAGCAGTTTCATGCTGAAGACGTTCGGAGCTTGCCGGCGGATATCTTCTTCGCCCATGTAGACGACACATTCGAGCCCAAATCGAGCACATGCGGTGGCAGTGGCCACACCGTGTTGCCCGGCTCCAGTTTCGGCGATGACTCGCTTCTTTCCCATCCTCATCGTGAGGAGGCCTTGGCCGATCGTGTTGTTGATTTTGTGGGCGCCGGTGTGGTTCAAGTCCTCTCGCTTCAACCAGATCTGAGCTCCGCCGCACTGTTCGGTAAGTCTTTCGGCAAAGTAGAGCGGCGAGGGACGTCCGACGTAGGTGGCCAGCAGGTCATGAAACCGCTTTTGAAAGTCGGGATCATTCTTTGCGTTTTCGTAGTGATCCGTCAGCTCATGCAAGGCTGGCACAAGCGTTTCAGGAACGAAACTGCCACCAAAGTCACCAAATCGCCCCATTGCATTGGGGACTTGGCTGGTGGCTCCCATCGTCGTATTGTCGGGCTGCGTAGTCATAAAATGCATCGTACCATGGAGACCCAGTGATGCGGAAGCGAGCAGGTTTGATCGAATCGAGACAACTGGGGACGACTAGACTCTAGGGCGTCAAAGTCTATTCACCTTCACCACAGTCTGTCGTCGAAGGATCTCATCCAACTCCGCTCGTCGCTTGGCTTAGTTGACAACACCGTAAGTGGGTGGGTTCACGTAACCGCCGACAATTCACAATCTGATTGAAACGCAGTTGAGACATAGTCATGCCAGAGCTTCCTGAAGTCGAAACGATGCGCCGCGGGGTGCTACCAGTCGTCGGTAGCACAATCCGAGCGGTCGACTTTGTGAAGTCTCGGTTCAAGAAGATCCTGACTTGGCCCACTCCAGCGAAATTTCGACGTCGCACTATTGACCAAGAAATCGTCGACATTGGGCGAGTTGGCAAACGCGTGCTCCTGGAGTTGGCGAACGAGCATGCCGTGGTAATCGAACCTCGCATGACCGGGCTGGTCCTACTCGCAGATCCTCCGGACGAAGAACACTTGCGTGTTGGGTTCCAGTTGGAAGACGGTCCCGTCGAAACGCTTTGGTTTTGGGACCGTCGCGGTCTGGGAACGGTCCGAGTCCTATCGCCCGATGAACGCAGCGAGATGCTAGGACCTAAGAAACTCGGCCCCGATGCCTTGTTGATCACAGCCGAGGAGATGCAGGAGCGGCTGGGCAAGAGTCGCCGTGCAATCAAGGTCGCGTTGCTCGATCAGAAAGCCATCGCCGGCGTAGGAAACCTGTACGCCTCAGAATTGCTGCATGTCGCCGAGATTCATCCCGAGAAAAGGTGCGACCGCATATCAAAATCGCAGTGGTCAGCGATTCAACAGGCCATGCACGACGTGCTTCAAGAGGCCATCCAACACGAAGGCTCTACACTCTCCGATGGAACATATCGAAACGCACTAAACGTCGAAGGTGGCTATCAAAACTGTCATCGCGTTTACGGACGCAAAGATGAAAAGTGCCCGCGATGTCGAACCAGCACAGTACAACGCATCGTGCAGGCACAGCGTTCGACGTTCTTCTGTCCTCGATGCCAAAAGAAGCGGGCGACAAAACAATGACCTCGATCTTCCTAGTTGCGGTCCTGCTTGCCATCTATGCGTTGAAGGCCGCCGCCTGGATCATCCTGGTCAAGCTGGG
>CAYQMZ010000407.1:0-7130 GCA_964418725.1 uncultured Pirellulaceae bacterium | reverse complement strand
GGCAAGTGCTGTTCCAGTTGCTTGAGCGTTTCCAACGCAGCAGGATTCATATATTGCACGATCAAGTCTGTATCACAGAAGACCATCGCGGTCGCCTGATTGATCATCGCTTGGATCTGGCCGACTTGTTCGGCAGACTCCTTGGCCGTAGTAATGTCGTTGGCGATTGCGACTACCTTCAGGACATTGCCGTCTGGGCCGTCAATCGGCTCGTAGGAAGCGTCCAGCCATACGCTTTTGCCTTCGCTACTGATGCACTCCCATTGACCCGTGACACGATCGCCGGCGGCCAGGTCTCGCCAAAACTGCTTGTATTCGCGGCTTGAAGAGTAGTCCTCGTCGACGAGAATTCGATGATGCTTGCCTTGGACTTCATCCATGTCGTATCCCAAGGCGTCCAAGAAGCGGTCGTTCGCAGTGAGGATTTCTCCATCCAGGTTGAACTCGACCATCGCCTGTTGGCGACCTAACGCGCTCAGTTGTCCCGTCGCATCAGCGCTTGCGATTTTCGCATCCGTGATGTCGGCGGCAAACTTGACGACTTTGTAGGGAGTACCGTCGTCGTCCAGAATTGGGTTGTATGACGCCTGAATCCAGATAGACGACCCGTCTTTTCGGAATCGCTCGAATTCGCCAGCCTTAAATTCGCCGGCCGCTAAGCCGTTCCACAGTTGCTTGTACTCAACCGACCTAGCATAGTCGGGATCAACAAAGATGCGATGATGCTGACCTTCAATCTCTTCCAGCGAATAGCCGACGGCGTCGAGAAAGTTGTCGTTTGCCGTGATGATCGTGCCATCAAGTTCGAACTCGATGATAGCCTGCGAGCGACTTATCGCATTCAGCTGATTTTCGAAGTCCGAATTCTTCTTGCGCGAGCCAGTGCTACGTGATTTCTTCTTGGTGGTCGTGCTGGATTTTCGAGTCGTCTTTTTGCGCGTGGTCTTCTTTGGCGCCGACTTCTTCTTCGTGGTCCGGGCGGTGGAGCCGCGTGTTTTCGTCGAGCGTTTCGTCGACCTCGATTTTTTCGTGGGCATGATGGAAAGCCTATTTGTGGGCGAAATGGAAGTGATTGGCCGCACGTATCGCGATTCCGATGGGCAGTGGAATCACGATTTCGAACGGACGATCAACTGAATTGATGCTTACGAGCTTGTTTGCATCGAAACGGTATCGACGTCGACCAACTCATCCATATTGAGCAACGTGATGAGGCGTTCGCCCGATTTGGCGATTCCGGTCATGAACGAGGTGTCAGCTTCCTCGCCGATTTCTGGTGCCGATTCAATGTTGTCTTGGGCGACGTTCAAGACATCGCTGACCGCGTCAACGACAAGGCCGACTACCTTGTCGCCAATCGTCACGACGATAATGACCGTGAACTGGTTGTAATCAACTTCTGGCATCGCGAACTTTGCACGGAGGTCGATGATGGGCACAACCGTTCCACGCAGGTTCATGACGCCGCGAATGTATCCGGGCATATTTGGAATGGGAGTAATTCGCGAAAGTCCTTTGATCTCTTGGACTCGTAGAATCTCGATCCCGAATTCCTCGTCCTTCAGCGTAAAGGTAAGAAACTGGCTTCCGTCTGTGGACAGATCTGTCTCTTCCGGCATTACTTGTGCTTCAGACATCGATTTTGCTCCAGTCATTAATATCTTTATTGCGTTGTTGTTTACCTGCGGCTTTCGCCGGCTACGAACGTCCCACTTGGGACGATCGCCAATCACGAATTCGTGCGATGGAGTTTCCTACGCAACGAGCTGTGCTGTTTTGTCCGCCTTGGGAGCAAGATGCTTGAGGCTCACGATGTCGATGATCAGAGCGACGCGACCGTCACCCAGGATCGTCGCACCTGCGATCCCTTGAACCTTGCGGAAGTTTGCTTCCAAGTTCTTGATTACTGCTTGCTGCTGACCGAGAAGGTCATCAACTAACAAGGCGATCTTGGTGTCGTGGTCTTCGACGATTACCAACAGGCCTTCGCTTGGATCTGTAACGGCTCCCTCGGTATTCAGCACAGAGTGCAATCGGAGCACGGGTACTACTTCGCCGCGAACTTGTACGACTTCCATGTTGTTCGCGAGACGCTTGACTTCGGCCGGTCTTGGTCGGAACGACTCGACAACGGTCAGCAGTGGAACGACGTAGACTTCGGATCCCAGTCGAACGAGCAAGCCATCGAGAATTGCCAGGGTCAGCGGCAGTCGAACCGTTACCGTTGTGCCTTCACCGGGGTGAGACATCAACGTCACGCTTCCCTTAAGTTCTTCGATGTTTCGACGCACGACGTCCATGCCGACACCGCGACCAGATACGTCGGTTACTTTCTCGGCAGTAGAGAGCCCAGCGTGGAAGACGAGATCGCAGATTTCCTGCTGCGACAATTTGTCGTCTTCGTGAATGATTCCCCGGTCGACCGCCTTGCGGCGAATGGCGTCCAGGTTCATTCCCTTGCCGTCGTCCTTCAGTTCGATATAGATGTTTCCACCTTGGTGATACGCTCGAACGGTCACCTGACCAGCAGCCGGCTTGCCTGCTGCTTCTCGGTCTTCAGGAGATTCGACACCGTGATCGACCGAGTTTCGGATCATGTGAATCAGCGGATCGCCAATTTGGTCCACGACCGTCTTGTCGAGTTCCGTTTCTTCACCAATGACCTGAAAATTGATTTGCTTGCCCAGTTTGCTGCTTAGGTCGCGAACGATACGAGCCATTTTTTGGAACGTGGCGGCCAACGGCACCATGCGGAGCGAAAGACTTTGCTCCTGCAGGTCGCGTACAATCTTGCTCAATTGCGAAAGGGACGACGAATCACTCCCAGGATGGAGACTTGCCCATTCCTGCTCGACCATCGAGATCCCAATGACAAGCTCACCGATCTGATTGATCATGTCATCAAGTCGCTCGCCATTGACGCGAACAGACTCACGATGTGACGCAGCCTTCGCTTTCTTAGCAGGTGGTGCGGCATCTGGTTTGGCGGCATCCGTTGCTTCTGCTTTGTCTGCCTGTGCATCCGCTGATGAGGCCTCTGGTGCGTCGCTTCCAGACGCAGCCTCGATTGGTTCGATGTCGATAACCGTTTCGTCGTCGACGAACATGAAGACGTCGCGCAACTCGTCGATGGATTCGCTGGTCTCTATTTTCAGCGTCCAAGTCAGGTAACTTGATTCTGGTTCCAGTTCGGCGAGTGAGGGAAGTTCCGAGTCATCAAGCTGGACTTCGGACGTCGTGCCACAATCCGCAAGATCGCGGAGCAACAACAGGGGATCCAGTCCGTAATGGAAGAAGTTCGACGATGGTTTGAAGCGAACGTCGTAGACAGTGGATGTTGAATCACTTGTCGTCGAGTCCGCTGCTGCCGGTGCGCCTGGTGCGGAAGACGCAGGGCCACCGTTAATCTGTTGAAGCCGTGCGACAACTTCATCCTTGTTTTCCGGAGCAGGTGTACCGTCGCGGGCGGCGGAAAGGAGACCGCTCAGAACATCGACAGAAACCAGAAGAACTTCTGTAGTTTCGGCAGTGACCTGGATCTCGCCATCACGCATGCGGTCCAAGAGACTTTCCAATACGTGCGTGAACTCTCCGACCTCGGCAACTCCGAATGTTGAACTGGCTCCCTTGATCGAGTGTGCCGCGCGGAAGATCGTATTTAGAAGTTCGTCGTCGTCCGGAGAGCTCTCTAGCTGAAGCAATCCTGCTTCCATGCTCTCGATATGCTCGGAAGCTTCGTCAAAGAACGACTCCAGAAACTGACTCATGTCGATTTTCATGATTTCTCTCCGTGAGTCCGAATCAGCGGACGACTTTGTTGATGACCTTCATTAGTTGCTCAGGGTTGAACGGTTTGACGATCCAACCCGTAGCCCCAGCATCGCGTCCTTCCTGCTTCTTCGTGTCCTGAGACTCGGTGGTAAGCATCAGGATCGGTGTAAATTTGAACTCTGGCTTTGATCGCAGATTGCGAATCAGCGTCATGCCATCCATGACAGGCATGTTCAAGTCGGTCACAACAACGTTGACGGATTGACCGGACACGTTGTCCAACGCTTCTTGTCCATTGCCGGCCTCAATGACTTCAAAGCCAGATTCCTGCAACGTAAAAGAAACCATTTGTCGCATTGACGTCGAATCATCGACGACGAGCGCAGTGTTAGCCATTTCGCTTCTCCGGTTTAAAACAGTTCAACATCGTTTGTATTAGATTGGTCTAGATCAGCGGCCGATTGGCCGCTTAGCACAAGTCGTTCGTCATCGACGCAGTACTGTGCGCTGAGTTTGTCGATCCATTCTTGATGGCGTCGCTTGGAAGCCTCCGATTCGATGGGGCCAACAATGGAGCCAAAAGACTCTCGGATTTCGCACATCGTTTCGGTGACGTGCTTCATTCGTTGGCTGACGCCGTCCTGGAATTGCAGAGTCATCACGGCCTGTGAAATGGCTCCTGCAAGTACGTCGCTGGAAGACTTGGTCGATGCCAAATTTGCTTCCAGTTCGTTTTGGTATTGGGCGAGATTGGAGAGCATCGATTCGACACGTTGCTCGCAAGCTGCCGTAGCTGCTTGGTCTGCCGTAATGAGTTCTCTGGTTTGTGAGCATGAAACGCGTACCGACTCGGCCATGCGATCCACGACTTCGCGGATTTTTT
This sequence comes from uncultured Pirellulaceae bacterium, assembly GCA_964418725.1. Classification (GTDB taxonomy): domain Bacteria; phylum Planctomycetota; class Planctomycetia; order Pirellulales; family Pirellulaceae; genus CAYNJG01. Next base: position 2,476 of record CAYQMZ010000407.1, on the reverse strand, counting down.
GGCTGGTGTCTGAAACGTTCTTCGCCAAGTCGCCTGTTTCTGACGCGACCACGGCGAAGCCATCACCGAATTCTTGTGCTCTGGCGGCTTCGATCTGGCCGTTTAGCGATACCATTCGCGACCGGTTTGCAACGTCTTCGATCTGAGCGATACAGTTTTCAACCGCCGCGAGATCGTTCTCGATGTTGGAAAGCATGTCAGCCATCTGTTGAGTTGACTGACTAGTGTGTCGCACCTGAACAAGCAATTCCGAGAGAACGCCTCGGATTTGGTCGACGCCTGACTCGGATTCGCCTTGGTTCGCGTCGGCGGCCATCTTCACGACGTCGCGTGCTTGCCGAGCCATATTTCCGAACGATGCACTCAGCTCGTCGGTTGCGTTGTTGCCCTTCTTCACGGCATCAAGAATCTGGGACTCTAACGTTTCCATTACGGGAAGACAGGCTGATACCTCCGTCTCGAGCCCACTACGACGAAACGTCAACACACACAACGCGGCACGAACCCATTGCACAATTCGCTGAAACAAAGCTGTCATTTAACTGCTACCCCTACGCTGGCTTCGCCGACCGCGAAACGCTTACTCGGCCTTTTTCGCGGATGACTCCGCGTCTGTCTTCTTGTCCGCATCCGCACTCGCTTCGGCTTCCGCGGCTGTATCTGCGACCTCCGAATCGTCGCTCGCATCCGCTGTTGAGTTCGCTTCAGTCGCCTTCGCAACCGTTTCGTTCTCGTCCGTCGCGGTTGCCGTGGCTGAGGCGTCGATCTCTCCGATCAGATCCAGCAGCTCAGGCTTGCCGTAGCCTTCCAGCGACTTTCGAAGCCGGTCCGATACGCCTGTTAGTACGGTGTTCGTTTTGTGCTCTTGCGAGGCCGCGTGGGTCGCAAGGAGCAGTTGCAGAACCGATGCATCAATGTCCGTTGCTTCGCTGAAATCAAATGCAACAGCGTTGTTGGCGACAATCGCTTCGAGAGATGCAGAGTGAAGCTCTGCAACGTCCGCGACCCCAACGGATCCCTTCAATGGAATAGTGGTTGTTTCCATGCGAACTTTCTGAAATCGTAAGCGGTCGGATTGGTTGACGCGTCGTGGGGCAAGTCCGCTGCGAAGACATCGACACAAGGTGTACGCAAGCCACCGCAGCGATGCATGCATCCCCACGTTTAGAGTTATCGAAGTGGCATGAGCAAACTTGCCAGACTACCCAGGAATTTCAGAGATCACGGTCGCATACGATTGATAGGACAGGATCAATCACGTCACGCGTTTTGGCCGAGTCAAAACAACCTGAAGTCATGCATTGCGCTTTCGAGATCTGCGGTATCCGAACGTCGCTTCACGCGCTCGAGAGGTCGAAGCAACGCCGCAGAGAAGATTCGCAGCTTAGCGATTGCAAAGAAACGTCATCGGATATGTGGGAGGAGCACCAGTGAATCCACACTCAGCGCGCTCAGGGCCTCTGCGTTTTGGATGTCGCAAGAGATCCCGGACCAAAAGATCACTTGCCGAAGTTCGGTAATGGATGGCAAACCGTTTCCTACCAAGTGCTGATGTCTTGGATCAGCCCCACGTAGTAATACGCGATTCGGAAGATCATGAAGATGATAAAGAGGCCCACCATTCCCCAAACAGCGAAGCCGGCCATCAAAGCGAGACCCTGCATGGCCGTTTTGCCTTTCTGTTCGTAGGCGCGCGAGATCGCTTCCATCGATTCGCCCATTCTGCCCGTCTCTTCGCCAACCATGACGGCGTCAAGAAAGTCTTGAGGAAATGCGTTTGTTTCAATCAGCGAACTGTACAAGGTTTCGCCGCGGCGGACTTTCGTTCGAATGGCTGACGAGTGTTGTTTGAAGTAGGCGTTTTGAGTGCTACGCAGCGAGACGTCCACGCACTTGTCTGCCGATAGTCCAGATTCGAACGTCATTCCCAATGCCCACGCCATGCGGGATATCGCCATCGCCGAAAGAGCTGGGCCAAGTCCCGGTGTTCTCATTAATCCGGACATCACCCAACTGGACAGGCCTCCGCTTAGCAAACCGCGGATTCCGAAGTAACCGACCGCGGCGACAGTACCGACAAAGGCCAAGTAGATGACCAGCCCCTGATTGCCCTTCAGGCCGAACCCCAAAATGTCGGTGTTCAAATCATCTTTGCCGCCCTGCTGGTTGCCGCCAATCATTCCCATGATCCAAATGATCAGGCCAATGGCCACGACAGCCACGCCCAATTGAATCGCGGGCCAGGCAATTCCAGCCAGAAACGCCGTTCGCAGTGTGCGAAGTTGTTCGTAGTATGCCCCAAGTCGATTTAGGGACTCATCTAAACGGCCGGATTGCTCGCCGACATCCACCATGTCGATCATCAGTTCCGGCAGGAACCCGTCCGTTTGGCGGAGTGCATCGGTCAGGGTAGAGCCACGGTTGATCGCCTCGCTGACTTTGCTTAGCTCTGCCTGCTGCCGAGGAGCTCCCGTTT
>CAYQMZ010000406.1:0-7143 GCA_964418725.1 uncultured Pirellulaceae bacterium | reverse complement strand
TCAGCGATCTGCTCACCGAACATCAGATCGAACATTTCATGGTGGAAATCGGTGGCGAAATCCGCGCACGGGGAACTCGCAGTCCGGGTACCGGCTGGCGAATTGGCTTGGAAGCTCCCACGCGTCATGAGCGAAAAATTGATTCCATCATCGCCCTCCACAACCAAGCATTGGCGACCTCGGGCGACTATCGAAATTTCTTTGAACATGATGGGGGTACGTATTCTCACACGATCGACCCCACGACCGGAAAGTGTGTCGAGCATGACCTCGCATCAGTCTCGGTCGTTGCAGATAGCTGCATGGAAGCGGATGCTTGGGCGACGGCAATCTTGGCGATGGGGCCTGAAGCGGGACTCGAGTGGGCGAAGAGTCAGAAGATTAATGCCATGTTGCTACGTCGTTCGACCAGCGGCCAAATAACTCGCGAATTAACCGACGGCTTCCCCAAGCCAATCATTCAAACTACCAACAAAGAGGACGCTACTATGAGCAACGAGTTCTTTCAGCTGTTTCTCGTAACCGCCGTCGTGTTTGGCATCGCAATTTTGGCCATGTCCGTCGGGACGATCGTAGCGAACCGACGACTGCAAGGCAGTTGCGGCGGAATGGCTGGGCTTAAGGACGAAGGCGGTCGCACCGTTTGCGACATGTGCACTCGCCCATCCGCGGAATGCTCGGGCGATCCGGAGGCTGATCGCATGGCTGCGGAGCAAGCAGCAACAACGAACGAATCCGGAACTAACGCGTAGCTCTTTGAGTCACGACTTCGCTTTGCTGCAAAGCGAACAACGCTTTCATAATCAATGCTTCGCCAAAGAATTGCGTTCGTGTATAGTAAGCTGAGAACGCGAAGGGGCGGAGATCCGGAGCCAACATGACGTACCGACGTCCTCGACTAGCCTTCACGCTGGTCGAACTTCTGGTGGTAATTGCAATTATCGCCATGCTTGTCGCACTGCTGTTGCCAGCCGTGCAGTCTGCACGCGAAGCCGCTAGACGGACGCAGTGCATCAACAATCTGAAACAGATGGGGCTCGCGGCAATGAACCACGAGTCCTCCCAAGGAGCTCTTCCCTCCGGCGGATGGGGCAAGGAGTGGACTTCCGACCCCAATCGCGGTTTTGGTCCCGACCAACCCGGTTCGTGGCAATTCAACTTGATGCCCTACATGGAGGAAAACGGCGTCCATGATCTGGCGAAAGGTTTAACGCCGGGCACTCCGGACTTTCAAAGTGCGATGCGTGCTATGCACCGCAGTGCGTTGGGCGCGTTTTACTGCCCTAGTCGTCGGGCGACGGAACTTTACCGAGGTGATTGGCGCGTGTGCTACAACTCAAACGCCAATAGCCTGCCGTTTTTCGCAAAGACTGACTACGCTGCCAACGCCGGCGATGGAAAAGAAAACTCGGGCGACCGCTACAGCATCCCCAAGAGCTACGAACAAGCCGACCACCCACAATTCCAGTGGTCGCCGACAAACATCCAAGACGACCCGTTGTATTGCACCGGCGTCGCTTACTATCGCAGCAACGTCACGTTTCAAAAGATCGCGGATGGCACATCGAAAACGATGTTTGCTGGCGAGAAATATCTTCGCCCAGAAAGCTACACATTCGCGGAACCATCTTTCGGCGACAACCAATCGCTTTACACCGGATTCGAATGGGACAATACGCGTCTAACAAGACACATTCCTGGTGATCGACAAACTGAAATCTATTTGCCTCGGCGAGACCGAATCGGTTACAGCAACGTTCGCGCTTTTGGCTCTCCTCACGACGCAGGTTTCAATGCCGTATTCTGCGACGGTTCTGTCAGAGCCGTTTCCTTCGGCGTAGATGCAGAAGCGTATCGAAGGATTGGAAACCGCAACGACGGTCAACCGCTGGATGTGAGCAATCTGGAATGAACTTCATCAACATCTGCACTCGCGTCGGCATTGTCGCCGTTGCGTGCGTTTTCGTCATCGCATGTCGTCGCGGGCCAACTCCGATTCCATCGACGCGAATCAATGCCAAGAAAGCGGCGGCGAAAGCGTTAGAGTTGTACGACCAAGACGGCGACAGCGCACTATCAGATGCCGAAATGTCACCAGGATTACGTTACGCAGCCAAGCGAGCCGACTCGAATGCAGACGGATCACTCGACGCGACGGAACTTCGATCCATGGTCGACGCTTGGAACAAGAAATCGATTGGGCTTCTAACGTTACGCTGCAACGTGAAGTACAACCGACGTCCATTGGCTGGCGCGGAGGTAACCTTGGTGCCGGATCCGTTTTTGGAAGGTCAGATCGAAGCCGCCGATGGTATTACGGATGAGTACGGCGACACCTACTTGTCCGTGCCCAAAGAAAAGCGGCCGATCGCCGATGCACCACCTGGCGTTCAACTGGGACTTTACCAAGTCGTCGTATCCAAACGCAAAGGCGAAAAGGAATCGATTCCCGCGAAGTTCAACACCGAAACAGAGCTTGGCCAAGAAGTTTCGTTCGACGACCCCGGCGTGCTGAATGGCATCACTTACGACCTGAAGCGATAGGCTAATGGCACTCGCTTTACATGAAACTCAGGTACGGTGCCACGCATTTCGCAAGAAGGCGTTGCCCTCAAGATTCAGCGAGCAACCGTTTCATTTCTGCGGCGATGAAGAATGAACCCGCGATGCAGATCACGTCTGCGTCATCAGCGGCTTTATTAACGCGATTCCAAGCCGCTCGCTTGTCCACCTCACAGTGCAGCTCAGGATTCCTTATCGCTTCATCATCGGATGTGCCGCTATTTGCCGCGCACTCATGAAGGACTTGTTGAGCGATTTCAAAAAGGGCTGTCGCCTTTTTTGCTCGCGGGTTTTCCACGTACTCTGTGCAGGTCACGTCATCGAACGCTGGAAGCAGGATTCGCAGCATTCCCTCAAGATCCTTTCCGATCGTCGCACCCAAAATCAAATACCGACGACCGGTTCGAAACGTTGTATTCAGCACGTCCACGAGCGCCTGAACGGAAGCCACGTTGTGCGAAGAGTCGACGAGCACCGTTGGCTTCGTGCTGACGACTTCCGTCCTAGCTTCGCACCGCGTACCTTCAAAGCCAACTCGTATCGCATCGTCGTCGGGTCGCAGATCTGGTGGAAGCAACCGAGTGATCGCCCAAGCCACCGCAGCGTTGTGCGCTTGATGCTCACCAAGCAGCCCCAACTTGATCTCGTCAAGTTGATGCTCGCCGAGCTTTCCCCGCGAAACAAAACTTGCGGCACCAAGTCCACCTTGCCCGGGAAGATATTGGAACGAAAAGTCTTCACCAACCTCGATCAGTTCGCTTTCGTTTTGCCTCGCGATCTCCGTAATTGCATCCCGAGGCTCCGACTGGGTGACTCCATGCACGACCGGCACCCCTGGTTTGATGATACCGGCTTTCTCGGTCGCGATTTTCGCCAACGTGTTTCCGAGCTGCTTCACATGATCAAAGCTGATGCTGGTAATCGCACTCACCAACGGCGTACAAACGTTTGTGGAATCCAGTCGTCCACCGAGCCCAACTTCCAGGATGGCAACGTCGACCTTTTCTCGTACGAATAGCTGAAAGGCGATGGCCGTACAGATTTCGAAAAACGTTGGCTGGTCGTTGTCTTCCCCCTGATCCATCGTTGCAACCGCGGGCCTCACTGTCTCGATCAATTCAGCCAGTACGCGAGGTGAACATGGCTGTCCGTTGATGCGAAACCTCTCCTCGACGAAACGAAGATGAGGCGACGTATAGCTGCCGGATCGAATTCCCGCGGCGTGAAATGCCGAACTCAAAAAAGCTGTCGTCGAACCTTTGCCCTTCGTTCCGGCGATATGAACAATCTGCAGTTGCTCGTGAGGATCGCCCAGCAACTCCAGCAGACGACGCATTCGACTGATGTTTAGATCACGTTTCGAATACGGCATTTTCGCGGCGCGTTCGAAATCGATCCGCTCAAACAGGAAGGCCTGCGAACGCAAATATGCATCAGTCGATCGGAGATCTGGGATTTCATTGCCAGTTCGTTCGCTCGCAGTATCTGCAGTTTGAAAGTCGGCAGCCTGAATTCGATACAAGACATGACGCTGTAGAGGTCCAGGTTCAAGCAGTGGATGGTCAAAGTCATCCGTGGCGTCATAACGCATGCGCAATTTTTCCATGACTCGACGAGACCGAGTGTTGATCTCGGCCGTCATCGCGACCACTTCGTTCAATCCGAGTCGATTGAACGCCGCGTCAAGAACGGCGGCAGCCGCCTCAGGGGCGTAGCCTTTGCCCCAATACTCGTGTGCCAGTCGCCAACCGATTTCAACACAAGGAGTGAAGTGGGACTCGAATGAGGGAATCTGCAAACCAACGAACCCGATGAACTGACCGGACTCCTTTAGCTCGGTCGCCCAAAGACCAAAGCCCCGTTCATCGAAGTGATGATTGATTCTATTGACCAGCTGAACGGTTTCATCCAGCGACAATGTTGCAGGAAAGTATTCCATCACCCGCGGATCAGCCGTCATCGCAGCAAACGGCGCAACGTCCGCTTCTCGCCAACGACGAAGTGTTAGGCGGTCCGTCTCAATGATTTCCAAGTCGACTTTCATATGCTTGTCGATGAACGTAATCGGCGCGTTTGCTTTTCGTTGCGGCGTGAGCTTATTCTACAATCGAGGGTGCACTGCCTTGGAAGCGGTCACATCGCACTATTTGCACTTTTTTAAGCGGGTAGACAGTTGAACAATGCCACCGACGGTGCCAAAAAAAAGATCCGATTCCGTTGCCCACACTGTTCAGCAACGTTGGCCGCTAAGCCAAGCGATGGCGGCAAAGAACGAACATGCCCAAAGTGCGAGAAACCCTTCAAAATTCCTCGACCAAAGAAGGCTACCAGTTCGACAGCCGATGCCAAGGCAAGGCAAAACGCATCCGAGCAGGCTGCTCGCCGAAAGAAGCGAGACGAAGATCTGATCGCCGTCGTTTGTGGGGTTTGCCAAACGCGCGTTTACGCGAATAGCTCTCAAATTGGCAGCACAGTCGAGTGCCCTGATTGCTTTACCCCAAACATGGTGAAGCCACCGCCTAAAGAGGCGAAGAAGACGGCACCACGGATGGATGCCAGCATGAACTACGACATCGAACCTGAGAGGGTCAACGAAGTCGTCTCCGACCGAGGCCAGGAACTACTAGAAGCAGCCGATCGTAAGGTTGTCGAAGAACTAGAAGCAGCGCCAAAGGTACCGGGCCGACCGTTCATCGACGGAGTCTACACCTATCCGTTCCGCCTGATGGTCTTTCCGTTGCTGATCGGAATAACGCTAGGCTGGACGTGCTTCTTGGTCGCAGCAAGGCTGGCCCTGGTCCTGACGTTCATGATCCCAGCTGCTGCAGTGCTTGGCGTGATGGTTGTCCTTCCAGCCTTAGTCACGTACCAACGGATGTTCGAAAACACATCGAATGCCGACGACGAAAGTGACGTCCGACCAGAAGGCGGTATCTTTGGAATCGTTGACTGGTTGCTCGAGGTGATTCCTATCGGTTTTGCCGCGTTCATCTCCATACTGCCCGCGGCGATTCCTATCACTTCCCTACAGCTTGGTCCCGAGTGGGCTCCGTTGGCAGCCATTTCGGTATATCTGTTCTTTCCCGTGATCTTCATGTCCATCGCGGAAAACGCTTCTGTGGCCGGCGTGTATTCTGGCCCTGTATGGGGCAGCCTCACAAAACTACCCGGAACCTGGTTCAAGTTCTACGCGTCGACAGCCATGCTTTTGGCGATTGGAAGTGGAGTAATCGGTGGCTTTGCTTACTGGAGATCCCAGGTCGGCACACCTTCCGTTGGGCAATCGATCGCTGGCCTAGCGATCATCGTTGCCATCTGGTCCATCTTGGCAACGCTGTACTTTCGACTCTTGGGTCGCGTTGGACTAGTGCTGTCTGACAAGATCACCATCACGGAGTCTTTCCCTGATAGCGAACCCGACGACGAGTAATTCGCTGCACAGAGTGCCAGTTAATCCGATTGACGGCGAACATGCTCTGACTTGGGAATGAAAGCCAGAGCCACACGCAGCACTTAAAGCCGCGTTCATGGCAAACTTTTCCGACTGTACTCGTTGCGCCAGTCCGTCGTGACCTAACGTGTCACAATCGTTGCAAGTTTCACCTATCAGGCTCATGGTGTTCACGTAGAATCGATCGTATTGGTTGCTTGGGGGCTACCAAAGGATCCAATCATGCAACGCGTTCGCGTCGTATTGGTTCTGCTTTCGTGGTGTGGTCCTGCACTAGGACAAACCTTCGAACCGCATTCCACACAGTGTATTGAGACCGCGCCGCTCGGGCTTTGGTCTCCGTGGGTACAATTTGACGAGACTGAATTCTCGGGACAATGGTTTGTTGCCGACGGTCCGCTTGGGGGCTCGTGTTCATCGGGCGGTGGCTACTTTGTCGCCGGCAGCTCGATGGAGAGCGGAGTTCCGGTCGACCTGCGCGAACTCGGTCCCGGAAATCGATTTATCACGGCGATTCTGAAGAAGAACGACGATTCGATCCGTCCGATACGGATGGTTTGGAACGTGGAAATTACAGAACCCGGTGATGTCGACGGTGATGGTGTCGTGAACTTCAGCGACTTCATTACCATTTCTCGGGCCTACGGCGACGAAGCTGATCGGAGAAATGGCGATCTGGACTACTCCGGCGAAGTTGGTTTCGAGGATTTCATGATCCTCACTCAGAATTACGGAGCCGTTTCCGCTGCACGGACTGCCGATGTGGCCAACGTCCCCGAACCGGCGTCGCACTTAGCCGCTTCAGCGTTCATGGCGCTGATGTGCATCGGTGGGCTACGCCAACGTCGAGCGGATTGCCAAGTTCAACCTTGGTAAACGAACAAAGGCGAGCCAATTTTGGCTCGCCTTTGAATGATCTCAGTTAGCTAGTGCTAGGGCTTTTATTAAAGCCTGTGCTTAGCTGCGACGCTTGCGGAAACCTAGGAATCCGAGAGCTGCAACTACTGCCATCAGGCCGGAAGCAGGCTCAGGAACAACTGGGTTCGGGTCTACTGGGTCAACAGGATCTACTGGGTCAACAGGATCTACTGGGTCAACAGGATCTACTGGGTCGACTGGATCTACTGGGT
>CAYQMZ010000405.1:5817-7184 GCA_964418725.1 uncultured Pirellulaceae bacterium | reverse complement strand
TGGGACGGAGCAAGCGTGTGGGATATCCCAGAGCTCGTCGAGTCTACCACCGTGGGACGTACGCTACTGGCTCCGTTCCGCGTATTCACAGATGCGATCAGTGCCGAATCCGTTCTGTTGTTCCTCAAGCCAGCCATGATCGGCACTATGATGATTGCTGGACTTGTGGCGGGCATCTTCATTCTGGATGCAGACTTCTCGGACGCAGCGATCCGCGTCAGTCAACAACGGCTGCAACGTGCCAGGAAAATCCAACAAGGTGATTTCTCTTGGGCTCGCAAGTCAACCAACAAGAGTTCGACGGCGATTCGCATGCTGCCATACTGGCGCGGTTGCGGACCACTCGTTTGGAGACAACTCGTTCGACTGCTGCGACAGTCAAAACTTGCGTTTCGCATCGGGCTAGTCATCCTTTTGGCTGCCAGTATTCCGCTATATCGCAAGCTCGGTTCGATGGAGTTCTCTCCGCACACACCGCTATTCGCTCTGGGATGGTTGAGCTACTTCACAATTCTGTTCGCTGGTTCTTTGCCACTTGGGTTCCGAATGGACATCGACCGCATGGAGGTCTTAAAGAGCCTTCCGATCAGTCCAACTGGCATCGTTACAGGCCAGGTTGGAGGCCCCGTGCTGCTGATGACCCTGCTGCATTGGTTCTGCATCATTTTTGGCTGCATCCTGATTCCCGTGGGCTGGGAATACTGGATCATCGGTGCGGTAATGGCTCCGCTGTTTAACTGTCTGCTGATAGGTCTGTCACAGGGACTGTTCCTGCTGTTCCCCGTTCGCGTTGTCGACGGAGCACAAGACCCACAAGCGGCGGTGAAAAACATGCTGATAACGTTGCTGCAGTTCTTGGCCTATGCCGTTGTGCTGCTCGTAACCGCGGTGCCGTCGATCATCGTTTACTTGTTGACGAAGAATCAGGCTGCCACCGTCATTGTTGGTGCGGTGTTACTGCTGGGGGCAGACCTCGCTGCACTGGTTTTCGTGCGATTTTGTTTTCTACGTTTCGACGTTACAAAGCACGCTCCCACATAGTCGTTTGCAGGCGACGACCAAAGTTGGACCTCCATCAGATCGGTGGTCAAGCTATGCTGTAACTATGGCGCACATAGCTTTCTTTTCGAACTGTACTAGCAAGGCGCGGCGATGCCTGTTGGCCTCACTTGTGCGTCCTTATGGGTTCGCTTGGCTGCTCATTTGCCTCATCTGCAGCATTTGCGTTGGCGCCGACCAGCCGTCCCCCGACGCTGCCACATTGAAGGCTGCTGGAATTCGAAAGCTCACCAGCGAACACCTGACGCTCTACACAGACTTACAGTCCACACCCGACGTTGATGAGTTGCCGCAAGTCTTTGAGTTGG
>CAYQMZ010000405.1:0-5796 GCA_964418725.1 uncultured Pirellulaceae bacterium | reverse complement strand
CGATCCCGCTGTGGGCGATGTTCTTCGACGTAGGGAAGAATACATTCGACGGCTGGAAGGTCACGGCTCACATCATTCGCGACAAGGAGCGTTTTCGAGAGTACAAACTCCTGCCAGCCGACTTGCCGCCCTTCCTGCACGGCTTTCAAAAGTTTGACAGCGTTTGGGTCTACGAGCAGCCAAGCCCCTACTATCGCCGTCACCTGTTATTGCACGAAGGAACCCATGCGGCCATGAACCGCGTCTTCGGTCGCGTGGGTCCAGCTTGGTACCGCGAGGGAATCGCCGAGCTACTGGGAACACATCGATTCGAGAACGGCAAATTGGTGATGCCCTATTTCCCAAAGAACCGCGATGAAGTGGCCCACTGGGGTCGTATCAAGATTGTCAAAGACGAAATCACTGGCGGCAAGCAACGTTCGATTCGCGAGATCGTCGAAGCTAACGTGCGACACTACTTGGACGTCGAATTGTACGCTTGGAGCTGGGCGCTGCAGTCCTTCGGCCACTCCCATCCGCAATTCAGCAAGACGTTCGCCAGTTTGCAAATCGAAATGAACTTCTCCGAGCACGACGTTACAAACAAGTTTGTGCTGGAATACGAAAAACGAAAGCAGGAATTCGATACCGCGTGGAACTTGTTTTTAACGCACCTCGACTATGGCTACGACAGTCAGCACGAGTTGGTCGTCGAATCGGATCGTGTTGAATTGGCCCCACTGGGCAAGATCCTTCGAAAGACGATTGACGCGGGCAAAGGCTGGCAATCGACCGGAATCCAATTGCCAGCCAATGCGGCTCTCGATGTCGCCGCGAGCGGGCAATTCCAAATCGCGTTGGAACCAGCTACGGCAGATCGCCCGGAGCTACCGTGGATGTGCGAACCTCAGGGTGTCACGATCGAGTACTACCAAGGTCGGCCATTGGGACAGCTGATTGCGGTAATCATGAATGGCCCAACGGACAGCGACGCGTTTAGTAGCCCGAAATCGATCGGACATCGCGCACGCGTCGATACCGGAGCCGGCGGAACCCTGTACCTGAGAGTCAACGAGAGGTCGGATCAACTTGACGATAATCGGGGACAAGTTGCCGTAAAGCTCCGCGTCACGGCAAAACCGCCCACTAAATAGCCGCATCCTGAACGATTCACTCCACAACGGAATCGCCGCAAAAGCCAGTTACGATTAAGCTAGAAGCAGCGGCAACCTGTAAGTCGCAGTACGACCGCGAAGCCTGTCCATCAGCGACGCCCACAGAGGCACAGTCTTCGCGCCTATTCAGCAGGAAGTAATCCACAACACCGATGCCAGCACGAAACCTCGCCATCCTAATCTTGGCCGCAATCATCTCGATTGTCTGTTACCACACGGCTTCTCGAAATCACTTCGGTGGGTTGTTATCGGTTGCGTTAGGCGAGATCAACGACACGTTCGTGCGACCAGTCGATGAACGTTCACTCTTTGAAGGCGCCATGGACGGAATGGTGCAGGAACTAGATCCGTACTCGGACTACATTCCGCCGGACGAATTGCAGGAGTTTAAGGAAGACCTAGACCAGAAGTTTGGCGGTATCGGCATCGTGGTCGAGTTCGACGACGACGCAGAACGCATAACGGTGTTGAGCCCGCTGCCAGACACGCCAGCCATCGCCGCAGGGATTCGCGCCGGCGACAAGATTCTCGCCATCGACGGTACTCGGATCGCTGGTAAACAGATTCGCGAAGCCGTCGATCTGATGCGAGGTGACCCCGGTACAGAGTTGACTCTGACGCTAATTCATCGTGGCGAAGAAGAGCCTGTCGAAATCACGCTGAAACGCGCCATAATTCCAGTTGCTTCCGTGCTGGGCGACACACGATTGGCCAACGGAACCTGGGACTACACCCTGCGTGACCACCCCAACATTGGCTTTATCCGCCTTTCAACGTTTGGCGAAAAGACGGCTTCGGAACTCGAGGCGACGTTACTCTCGTTGGAGTCGATCGTTGACGGAGTGATCTTGGACTTGCGGCGAAACGGTGGCGGCCTGCTTCGTTCCGCCGTTGACGTTTGCAACTTGTTCGTCGATGAAGGCACCATCGTTAGCATACGCGGTCGAGATCCTAGCAACTGGCGAGACTACTCGGCCTACGCCTCAAGCACCGTTTTCAAGAAGCCGCTTGTGGTGTTGATCGATGGCTTCTCCGCAAGTGCGAGCGAGATCACTGCGGGCTGCATGCAAGATCATGATCGTGCGATTGTCGTTGGCGAACGCTCCTGGGGCAAAGGGACAGTACAAAACGTCCTTCCTTTAGAAGGTGGCCGAAGTCTGCTGAAACTGACGGTCGCAACTTACTGGCGTCCAAGCGGTCAGAACATTCATCGGCACGTTGACGCAACCGACGAGGACGCCTGGGGAGTGACGCCAAACGAGGGCTATCTCGTTCCAACGACCGACGACATCGCCAAAAAAATCATCCGTCTCCGCCAGAAGAGAGACAAGGTCTTCGATGACGAGGCAACCGGCGAAGACGTCGCTGACGACGCGCAATCGAATGACAAACTGATCGACGTAAAACCCAGCTTGCGACCAGAAGAAGACACGAAGCAAGAGGTGGAGAAAGAGGACGCGTCGGAGAAAATTGACCTCACCGGTTTCGAAGATCCGCAGCGAGCTCGCGCGATTGAAGCCATGATGTTGCTAATCGAAGCCGAACGTAAAAAGTAGCCAATTCGTCATGACATTGCTGTAGCATTGGCCATTATGTAGGGCTGCCAAACGCCAGATCCAGCAAGCCCTCCAATGATGACTCAGCCTACCAACTTAAAATCGACGGTCCACGGTGTTGTGAAGCGTCTCGTCGTAGCCGCAATGTTACTTGCCTACGGTTGCCTCTTTGCCGAAACGACAAATGCGGTTATCAGCGAGGCCCCAACGCTGACCGACGAGCGACTTGAGATTACGTTGTTCGCATCGGATCCGGACATCGTGACGCCAATCGGAATGGCAATCGACGCCAAGGATCGCATCTACGTGATCGAATCTCATACGCATCATCCTCCGGCAGACTACGCCGGCCCGAAGAGTGATCGCATCAAGGTTTTTTCAGACACCGACTTCGACGGGAAACCGGATAGCGTTTCAATTTTCGCCGATGGAATCCATCAAGCCATGAATTTGGCATTTGCCCCGGATGGTCGGCTTTATGTCGTTTGTGCCCGCGAGGTCCTTCGACTCGACGATACCGATGCCGACGGCATTTGCGACTCGCAGCATCAAATTCTGAAGCTCAAAACCAAGGAACGCTACGCCCACAACAGTCTGCTGAGCATAACGTTCGACCGCGATGGTTGGATGTACGTTGCCCGCGGCAACACAGGCTCGCAATACTACCGATTCGAAACGAGTCCTACTCAGCACGTGGTAGATCCCGAGCAAACCGAAACACCAACTCCTGATTTGGTAGAGGGCTACGGTGACGGAGGCTCGGTAGTTCGGTGTCGCCCGGACGGCAGCCAACTCACCGAATTCGCCACCGGCTTTTGGAATCCGTTCGATATAAAGCTCGACCGACGCGGACGTCTGTTCCTGCTGGACAACGACCCCGATGCAAGAGGTCCGAACCGACTACTGCACGTTGCCCATCACGGCGACTACGGCTACAAGTCGCTCTATGGAGGCAGTGGTAACCATCCGTTTCAAGGTTGGGACGGCAGCCTGCCCGGCACGCTTCCATTCATCGCGGGGACCGGTGAGGCTCCGTCCGGACTCATTGATTGCGCTCGTTCAAGTTTGCCGGCAGATTACAAAAACAGCATGCTGGCGACGATCTGGAACGAGAACACGATCGAACGATTCGAACTGCAGTCGAATGGGGAAACGGTAAGCCTTCGAAACAAGTCAGTATTCTTGAAGGGCGGAAAGAACTTTCGCCCCGTTGCAATCGACTGCGACTCTCGGGGCAACATTTACGTTACCGACTGGGTGCTGGTGAACTATCCCAATCACGGACGAGGTCGCATCTGGCGTATTCACACGAAGTCGAAGCGTGACGACAGTCCTACCGAAGTACCGTCTACGCGAAATGGCAATCTTCGACCACGCGCTTATCACGACGAGTACGAACAGGATAGCTTGATCACGAGCGACCGTGATCGACCGTTGGATCAGAAAGAGTTCGTTGGCAAGCTGAGCTCAACCGACAGATTTCTTCGTCATCGGATGATCGTCAAGTTGGCGTCCGATTCCTACGCCGAGCTGCGTTCCGACCTTCTTTCGCACAAGCAATCTGAAATTCGCCTCGCAGCCCTGTTAGCTTGCCGGCATGCCAAGGACGACCGCATGCCGATACTCCGGCAAACATTGAGCGACACCGATACGGAGGTTCGAATCGCGTCGCTATTGTGGGCGGGCGAGTCCTGGCAGGTGACGGAGAAAGACAGGTCCGTACTGCGATCACATCTTCCAAACAGCCTTACCTCAGGAGCTGTCAACGAACGACTGTTCGATACCTACTTGGCAGCTGTCGAAAATTTGGATGCTCAGTTTGCTGAGAGCTACGTGAACCGTGCGGAACCTCGATCCAAGAAACTTCAACGTAGACTGCCCGCCAAACTGCTAACGAAATTCGTGGAGAGCAATGACTGGCCAGTCTCCGTCCGCGCCCAAGCATTAAAGCGAATGGATAGTCTGTCCGCGAGAAAGATAGCTGGCTACCTTCGTCAGTATCTTGAAGACCACGACGACGCGTTGGCACTGGCCATCATCGATCAATGCTTTGAACCCAAATTCGGGCAACAGTTGCTGAAAACACTGGTCCGGATAGCCCGCGACCCGCAAAGATCAGAGTCGCTGCGTTGCGAGTCCCTACTAGCACTCAGCTATTTCCCAGCTGAGTCATTCGATGTCACGAAGCTTGTTTTCGACCCGAATCCACAAGTCGCAACGGAAGCACTTCGAACGTTCCGTTCAGTTAGGAGTCCGCGCAACTTCAATGAATCCGCCAAGCAGATAGACGACTCCCAAAACGGCGATGTCAGTCGCGGCCGACGCGTATTCTTGCGAAAGTCGTCGCAGTGCTCTCGCTGTCATTCGATCGATGGGAAACAACAAACGCTTGGGCCAGACCTAAGCAGCGTGGGGAAATCCAAGTCTCGCGCACAGATTATCGATGCGATCCTAAACCCATCCGCTGACTTTCCGCCTCAATACCAAGCATGGATCGTTGTCACGACCGACGGCCAGTCTCACAGAGGCCTACAGCTCGACCATAAGGCCGGCGGGGCGATTGAACTGATCACGGAAACGGGCACCAAACGACGTTTCACTGCCGACGAGATCGAAACGTACGAAGCCTCAACAACTTCACTGATGCCAGACGGCTTAGAGCAAACGCTAACGAACAACGAATTTCGCGATCTGATCGCGTATCTTTGCTCGCGTGGAAAACAGCCCGCCTCTACTGATGCAAATTAGTCACGCTGCATGCGCCCGAAATGTCGACGCTTTGCAGAGCTCTCGAACGCAACCAATTCATCTCTTTGCGAAACCGAATCTGCTCAATTGCATTCAGGGGTGTCGAATGATTGGCTTTGCGTAGTCGCATGATCCGTTTCGGACCCGAGTAGTTCTTGATGATTCGAACTTGATATTCCGGAGGGACGATACGGTCGCGTTTCGAGCTAACAAATACGGTCGGAATCGCCTGACATCGCGATGCGTTTCGGATGCTACACAGTGAGTCAGGGACTTGTGTCGATACCAACATGGCCCCCACCCAAAGGTTCCACCAACCGTGTTTGCCGACGATCAAC